>SEDW01000410.1 GCA_004193325.1 Pseudomonadota bacterium
GTGACCCAGTCTCTCGCAATGCTCTTTTTTCTATTCCAAAACCCTCGCGCCATCGAGGCTTTTAATCGCCCCAGCGCATATATGGGGGTTGGTGCATTTAATATGGTTCGCCGAAGCAAGTACGAAGCTTTTGGTGGTCACGAGCCTTTGCGACTCGAAGTCGTGGATGATGTCTTTTTAGGGATGTTAGTTAAGCGATTTGGTGGTCGGTCGGTATTCTTTTTAGGGCCTGATGCAGGGCATATTCATTGGTATTCAGGGCTATTTGCTTATATTCGCGGGTTGGAGAAAAATGCTTTTGCGGGACTTAGATTCTCGATACCTCTGCTTATCCTCGCCGTTGTAGGTCAAATTTTGATCTTCTTTGCACCCCTCGTTATCGTGATACTGGGTAATCCAGTGGAATCCTTCATCGGTTTATGCAGTCTTATAATTGCTCACGGATTATTTGTATGCACATGCGTGAGGCAGGAATCGTCTGCATTCCACGGCATTCTTCTCTTGCCTGCCATCATTCTCCAGTTTTACACATTTATTCGATCGGCGTTTGTCATAACCCTTAAAAAGGGTGTCACGTGGCGGGATACGTTTTATAGACTTGAGGATCTCAAAGACGCCCAACGTAGTCTTCGTGGGCCATTGATTCCAAGGAAATAGAAGCGACTGGGCCCTTGGTTGGTAAGTAATGTCAGCGTTAACCAAAATTTCGTGCCACCAATTCGCAATGGCGGACTTCTTACGATTCTGCTATTGCAGAGTCGATTAAGAGGTTTTTTAGGTTAAATTTCTCATTTGGTACGCGATGACTGTTCTCTCGACCGTCAGCATATTTGGGTATTTGAATTTTCGACTTTTCCTCGAGGACTATGTTCGTGTTCATTACCTAGACAAGGGAAAGAGCTACCGTGCCCTTTCAAAGCATTGTGGCATCAACAGTCCCAACTATTTCCAGCAGATCATTGCTGATCAGAAAAATATGTCGGCTCAGATGGCTGAGAAAGTTGCTGTTGGCCTGCACCTAAATAAAACAGAGTCCGCCTTTTTCACTTCTCTCGTGCGACTCGACTCAACGAACGACTCTAAAGAAAAGATTCGCATTCTTGAGGAACTCAAGGCCATCATGCTAAAGCATGGTAAAAAAACCCGAATCGACGAAGGCTTTCATTCCAATTGGGTGAACCAGGTAATCTGGACTTTGGCGCAAATCAAAGGCTTCCCTCTTACTGTCGTCACAATCCAGCACTCGGTTCGCGGCTCGATCGCCTCGGAAGAAATTGAGCGATCGCTGGCCTTCCTGATCGACAATAAATACCTTGTCTATGATGCTGCGGCGGCTAGCTACACACCCCAGAATCTTCAAATCGAGACTGCTAACGATTTAAGGAACTTCGATCTGCGTAACAATCATTTTCGCTTTCTCCAGATGGCGCAACTGCGATTGGGTGATGCGCTTCAGGAACGAGAATTTCAAGGCCTCACGTTCGCTATAGCTCGATCCCAAATCCCGGAATTGAAGGAAAAAATTCGAGAGTTCGTGGTGGATCTTGGGGAAAAACTTGGGGAACCGACCGACCCTGACGTCGTCATGCGTATACAGATCGCCGCGTTCATTCTTGGTGATTCGAAAAAGCCATTAATATCATAGCCTAAGAATTGTAGGTCTCAAGCTGTATCCTCAGGATTCAGTTATCGTGAAAAACAGGCGGTTGCCCTTAGATGAGTCCGACGCTGGTGTTATCTTCCCGCTGAGACAAAGATTCGATTCAATTATACAAATTAATTATGCAGGTGAACAAAGATGAAACAATCATTCAAGCCATTTCTCGGGCTAGTGGGAAGTTGTCTGGTCGTGGCTAGCTGCCAAGCAAAAAGCTCAGCATCTAATCCGATCGGCGCAACGCGATCCAATGATTCTGTAGTTCTAACGACTGAATTGGCTCAAACGCCTGATTTGACTTCGAGCGCAGATGGAATTGTTATCGAGGGTAATGGAGGTGAACACATAACCAATGAGCACAATCCTTGGTTTATAGGTCGCAAACCAATCCTTTATTGTGTTTCTCAAGATAGCACAAGCTTTTCACTCAATTCATCTGCTGCGCGCGAGAGCATTGCTGCAGCATTTGTCGTCTGGAAATCTCTGCTCCCAAATGTCGGTATTCCCAGAGAGAGCCTTGAGGTTAGTTGTGCAGAAGCACATGACCTTGAATTTCAACTCGGAACAGAAAGTAAAGTAGTTACTGATAATCTGAAATATGCAGCGCGGGATGTGATTGCCTTAGCAGTACGCGATGAATATTCTGACCAAACAATGCGAGCAAAAGGTCGCATTTGGTTTGCGCCCGATCAAGGTGCCCAAGCCTATAAAGGTCCCATTGCCGCCAAACAATTTTGGAGCGCCAATCACAATCTCCAAAATATTGTCACACATGAGCTTGGTCACGTTTTCGGTATCAAACACAGCAGTTCGGGTTTCATGGACGCTCGCTTTCCCACTCGCCTCCTCGAGACAGGTCTTGATTTAATTTTGAGCAAAGATTCGCTCGAAGTTGATTACAGGATTTGTGGAAAACTTCTTGTTCAGCCTCGCGTTGACACTCCCAACACAGTTGAGACCCTGTCCAAGGCCTTTGGTCTCGATTTGAGCGCTGTAGAAAGCGCATGTATTGTTTACAAAGGTGAGGATCCGATGGACGCCACTCCATCCCCTTTTCCTAATCTAGAATACAATGACAGAAATCTTTTGATTTTCACTCTGAAGGATGGCAGCAAAAAAAGCTTCGATCAAATGATATCAAGTTCTTATGCTGAAACCGTTGGCGATATCAGTGGTCAGTATTTGAGTTCGCTCCCTGGCGAAACGCCTCATTATGAACCAAAGACGTTCGGGACGTTTTCAGTGGCAGCAAGCTACCAAGGCATGCAGATGGGCGAAAGAGACAGCTACTTCTTGAACATTCTAAATTACACACCTGGATCTGCTCAATTGCAAATGGGTATAGGTGACCGCTGGCATAACTTCGAGATCTACAACGATAGTAGTGAGATGAAAGCTCTCAGAATAATGTATGACGGTATCGATGATATTTGCATGGGACCTTGTCCCGATCTTCGATAGTTTCAGTAAGATAAAATCACTCTTAAAAGAGCCCTTCGAACTAAAGTTCGAGGGGCTCTTTTCGCATGTCCTATCAAAGGTCGATATTAAAAAATCTCTTGAGTAAAGCTGGTCGACCGAACTATCTTGGTGGTGTTAAAGGTCGTTAACATTGGTTTGAGGTTTGGCAATGTCAGAGTATCTTGTCTTGAAAGTTGAGCTCCTGCGTAGACCACGTTTGAAACATGATATGGTCCGAATGCACACACGCGATCTCAGCATTGATATTGAAAAGCCGATCGATGATGCGATTCAAGCTGCCTTGGGAAACAATTTCAAAGGTTACTTCAGAGCGCAGAATCTTCAAGACCAGCTTGTTCTACTCAAAGAAACGGATTGGACCGAATGGAACAAAGGTCGATTGAGCTGAAGGGGCGATCATGCCATCAGTCTCAGACCTGAGTCGTCCCTTGCGAAGCTGAGGAAAATAGATCCAGGGTGAGGCGAGGGCAGTGGATAGCAAGCCAAGCCTCGGTATCAGCGCTTACCTTTCGCAATGATTCTCCCCAGGCAAATTCTGCCAGAGGCACAGCTGGAAACAAGCGACCTTCCAGCCAAAGCTTATGATCAGAG
>SEDW01000411.1 GCA_004193325.1 Pseudomonadota bacterium
AAAGCTGGCACATCTTTTGAACATAGAACCCTGGCTCATCAGGAGAATTGCATGTCAGACGACGCTAAAAAGAAAGCGGATGCACCCGCTGTGGACGAAAGTCCGGAAGAAGCAGCGAAGAAGAAAAAGAAGAAGCTGCTCATATTCGCCATCATCGGCGCGCTCGTGGTTTTGGGAGGTGGAGGCGGTGCATTCATGATGCTGTCGAAAGGCAAAAAGACCCAAAAAGACGAAGAGATCAGCAAAGAAAGCACCGATCACGGTGATGCCCATGGCGACGCTAAAAAAGATGAGCACGGCGCTCCTGCTAAAGATGAGCATGGCGACGCTAAGAAGGACGAACACGGCGAAGCCAAAAAAGATGAACATGGCGAGCCGGCTAAAGATGAGCACGGCGCTGCCGCGAAGGATGAACATGGCGATGGCCATGGCGATGCAAAAAAAGATGAACACGGCGCCCCGGCTAAAGACGAGCATGGCGAAGTGAAAAAAGACGAGCACGGCAACGAGATCAAATCGGACGGCAAAGACAAGGGCAAGGCGGACGACAAGGCTAGCGAATCCAATATCGATTTCGGCGAAACCTACAAGATGTCGACCTTTAACCTGAACCTTGGCAACGCTCTTGAAAACCGCTACATCCGCATCGAGATTTCGCTGGAGTATCGGGGCGGCGCTGAGCAGAAGAAAGAGATCGATCGCCGACTGCCTCAGCTTCGCGACGCCATCATCGGAATCATGCAGCGCAAAACGCGTGAATTCCTTCTTTCTCCAGATGGCAAGGAAGCGCTCCGCAAAGAGCTTTTGATTCGCATCAATCGCTACATGACGAAAAAAATCGAATCCGTTTATATCACCGACCTTTTAATTGAGTAAGGAGTCGCCATGAGTCAGGTGCTATCACAGAGCGAAGTGGATGCCCTCCTTTCAGCCGTCTCCGATAATCGCGTCGACAGCGATGAAGGCGGTGGTGGTGACGGTATGCAGAACGGTGTTGTCCAGTACGATTTGGCCAACCAGGACCGTATTATCCGCGGCCGTATGCCGACCCTCGATATTATTCACGACCGGTTTATCCGCTTGTTTCGAGTCACTTTATCGAACTCTCTTCGGAAAATGGCGAACCTCAGCGTGAACTCGACGGGACCTTTGAAGTTCTCCGAATTCATGAACTCATTGCCACTTCCTTCCTGCCTCAACATTCTCCGCCTCGATCCGCTCCGCGGCGCAGCGGTCATGGTCATCGAGTCGAAGCTCCTCTACGCGCTCGTCGACAGCTTCTTCGGCGGCAATGATGTTCCGTACACGAAGATCGAAGGCAAAGACTTTACCCAGATCGAGATCAAGATCGCCCGACGTGTGGTGCTCTCGGCGATCGACGATTTGGAAAAGGCCTGGGAACCGGTCTACCCCCTCAAAATCGGCTATAGCCGTACTGAGATCAATCCGCAGTTCGTTGCGGTTGTTCCTCCTTCAGACGTCGTAATTGCTACTACTTTCGACGTGGAATTGGAAAAAGTCTCAGGAACGATTAAGATAGTAATTCCCTACTCCACACTTGAACCTATCAAATCGAAACTTTCAGTTGGTTTCCAGAGTGAACAACTTGAAGTCGACTTCATATGGATCAACCGCGTTAAAGAACAGATTATGCAGACCACTGCCAATCTCGTTGTAAAACTCGGTGAAGCAAACATTCAAGTTCGTGACCTCATGAACCTTGAAGTGGGCGACATTATACAGCTCAACACCGACGCCACGATGCCTCTCAGCGTCATGGTGGAAGGAGTTCCCAAGTTTAAGGGAATTCCCGGACTTCTGCGCGGAAATCGCGCCATACGCGTTACTGAATCCATGTTTGACACATAAGTTTGGGGGATGACTCGATGGCTGAAGATTTTAATCCAGAAGATTTCGGACTTGGCGGCGAATTCGACGAAGCACTGGCTCAAGCCGGCAGCGATAGCAAAGATAAAGACGAACCCGTAGTCATGACGCCAGAAGACAGTCGTCTCGCGCGCACTGACTTTTCCAAACTTAAAATGATTCTCGACGTGCCTCTGAAAGTTTCGGTTGAACTCGGCCGAACCAAGATGCTCGTCAACGACCTCCTTCAGCTCGGTCAGGGTTCAGTCATCGAACTCGACAAAATCGCTGGCGAACCTATGGAAATTCTTATCAACGATAAACTCGTCGCCATGGGCGAAGTGGTTGTCGTTAACGAAAAGTTTGGCGTCAGACTCACTGATGTCGTGTCGCAGTTTGGTCTCGGCGACATTACTCAGGGTCCCTAATCTGCCCCCAATTTCATGAGGTCTTTGAATGCGTTTCGCCCTGCTCGCGCTGACTCTGTTAGCGGCTCCCCTCCTTAAAGCACAAGAAGCTCCCCGGTGTATTTCAGGAAGCCAATAGTCCTTATATCCGTAAGTTTGCGGTTTTCCAACTCGATGAAGACACCGCGGCCCTTAGGCTCTTCGTCACCAAAGAAGCGGAAAACATCGTGAACGCGGCTTCGGTTGATATCCTTGAGAACCGGGTTCTCGTTGTGATCGATCATGATAAGGCTGAGAAAGAACTTCTCGCCAACTTCAGTGGAGTGCCTGTCACGGCGAGTCCTGACAAAGTACTGAAAAACACTGCGGTTCGAAGTGATGTTCCCGATCCGATTTCGCTTATCGCTGCGAAAGAGGAAAAGGTCATGGGCCCTGCCCTTGCTCCGGCACCGGCTGCAGAAGCACCGATGGCGAAAGAGGAATCCCAGGAAGTTTCGCGTTTGACCGACAAGGTCATGGCAGCAACTTCGGGAATGGCGACCAAGGCCAATCCTAAAGCGGCTGAACCCGCAGCAGAGCCGCGCTGGGCCGATAGCATGGAATCGAAGCTCGTCGTCGTCACAGTCTTCGTCGCTTTGATGCTGGTCCTTCTCATCGCTTTGAAATCCTGGCGCAAGGTCGCAACGAAGACCCTCGCTCCCGGTCAGGACTTTAGTCTAAAAACACTAGCGACTCACGCTCTCGGTCCGAAACAAAGAATTTCTGTTATCCAGGTCGGTCAGGAACAGATCTTGCTTGGTATCTCTCCAGACGGAATCAATTTTCTCACTTCGCTTAAGCAGACGACGGACGCTCCAAGGATGCACCTCGATCCTTCGATGTACCAGAAGACGCTTAGCCCGACCCCGAGAGCGCCTGTGCGCGATATGGGTGCCGAGCCGCTTGCGACGAAACACCGAAACCCGGAAACCCGCCCCTCGTCAGCAGCTCGCTCTGAAGCGCGCTCAGACAAAGCGGAACCAGGTTCTTCGATTCGTTACGGTGTGGGCGATGAGGGAGTCAAGAACTTCAAAGGCAGCGCCCGCGACCAGGAAAGTCTTGAAGACGTCACACGCATGATCCGTAAGAAACTTAAAGATCTTCCTAAAGTCTGAATGTTTTAAGGAGAGCAGCAATGCCAAGACAAGCATCAAAATGGCCCTCACGTGCACAGATGCTCCTTGCATTGCTGCTCAGCTTTCTCCTCTTCAAGGCCCTCGTGCCTTCCTCCGCTTTTGCCGATACCAAACTCCCCGGCGTAAACTTCAACCTCTATGAGGTCGACGATCCGGAAGCTGCAGTTCCTGCTCTCAAAATCATCGCCATGCTCACGATCCTTGCTGTGGCACCGGCGATTCTTTTGATGATGACTTCCTTTACCCGTATCGTGGTCGTCATGAGCTTTGTGCGTCAGGCCCTTGGTACTGCGCAGATGCCTCCGAACCAGGTCCTCCTGGGACTTTCCCTTTTCCTGACCTATTTCACCATGGGTCCAGTGATTGATACCTTAAACGAAAAGGCCCTGACGCCTTATCTCGAGAAGGCGATCACCCAAGAGCAAGCCCTCAAAGAAGCGGCTATTCCCATCCGTAAATTCATGCTTGGCGAAGTCAAAGAATCCGATCTCGCCACATTCTTTAATATCGCGAAGACGCCAAAGCCCAAGACTGTTGATGATGTTCCTATGCGCGTTCTCATCCCGGCGTTTGTTGTTTCTGAGCTTAAAACAGCCTTTCAAATCGGCTTTTTGATCTACATTCCCTTTCTCGTAATCGATATGGTCGTCTCATCGGTTCTCATGGCTATGGGTATGATGATGCTTCCGCCAACTGTTATCTCCCTTCCCTTCAAGCTCGTACTCTTTGTCCTTGTTGATGGGTGGGGATTGATCGTCGATTCATTGGTTCGTAGCTTTCATTAATCAAAGGAGTATCGCCCATGACTGAGAAATTTGTCCTCGATATCGCCTGGAATACGATCATGATCACGATGAAAGTTGCAGCGCCAGCGCTCCTCGCAACCCTTGTCATCGGTCTGCTCGTTTCGATCTTTCAGGCTGCGACCCAGATCAACGAACAAAACCTTGTCTTCATCCCAAAGATGCTTGCCATGACCGCAACGGTCGTTGTCGCGGGTCCTTGGATTCTCCGCCTGCTCATTACCTTTACGATCGATATATTCAAACAAATTCCGCAAATCACTCATTGAGACGTCCACTATGATTTATGGGCTATCCGTCGAGTCGATACTAACGGGTGCTCTGATCTTCATTCGAATCAGCGCGATACTCTATGCTCTGCCGTTTTTCGGTGATGAGCCGATTCCCGCGCAGATTCGTATCCTGGTTGGAGTCGCTCTGGCGTTTGGTTTTCAATCCCGCATTCCAGCTGGCTGGGTCGGGACCTTTCCAAGCGATATGATTCCCTTTACGATTCTTATCGTCAAAGAAGTTTCGATCGGGCTCTTCGTCGGTTTTGTGGGCCGCCTCGCTTTCGACGGCATTCTGATGGCAGCAAGTCTTTGTGGTTATCAGATGGGCTTTGGTACCTCGGACCTCATTGTCCCGGGTCTCAATACTCAGGTGAGTGCCTTCACAGCGATGCACCGTGGTGTGATGATGCTCATCTTTCTCACACTCAATCTGCATCACATCTATCTCGATGCGATACTCAAGACCTTCGAATTGATCCCGGCAGGTGCGGCTCTTCCCTCGAAAAGCCTTATGCCCTTTCTGATCAATGCCACAGCCGGAATCTTTCAGGTCGCCATGCAGCTTGCAGCGCCTGTCCTCGTCGCTCTGATCTTTGCCAACTCGGCTCTTGGTCTCGCAGCGCGAACCGTTCCGCAGCTCAACGTCTTTACGATGAGTTTTCCAATCGGTTTCTTCGTCGGCATGACGATCTATATCGCGTGTATACCGTTCTTTCCTCAGTGGACGGAACAGCACTTTGCTCTAAGCCGGATAGCGATCGTTCACACGATCCAGGGCTTAGTACCGTAGGAGTCGGCCCATGGCTGAAGGCGGTGATAACGAAGACAAGACGGAAGACGCCTCCCCCGAGCGGCGCGAAGAATTTCGCGAGCGAGGGGATATTGCTATTTCCCGTGATGTCACTCAAGTCTTTGTCCTGGCAGCTGTGATGATGCTCTTCGGGGTCTATCTCACAGGTCTTTCGAAAAAACTCCAGGCTGTGATGTACGAGCACTTCTCCAAATTTGATCTCTCGATCATGAACGAGAAGTCCATTCTGGACCACTTGATGCATGTAGGTGGTCAGATCCTTTGGATGATCCTTCCCTTCTTTGCCGTGACAACTGTTACTGCGACCGCGATCACTTTCGCCCAGACTCGCATGAACTGGTCGTGGAAGAAGCTGGAACCAAACTTCACCCGAATGAACCCCTTCCCTGGGCTCGTTCGCATGGTGAGTAAAGATGCTTTCGTCGAGGTTCTCAAAAGCGTCGGCAAAATGTTTGTCATCTTCGCCATCTGCTTTACGATTCTCAAAGGCGAATTTCGAAGCGCTCCTGGCCTGATGAATATGCCCTTTCTCAAAGTCTGGGCTTACTGGGCGAATATCTCTCACACGCTGTTCTGGTCCGTGCTTGGACTCCT
>SEDW01000412.1 GCA_004193325.1 Pseudomonadota bacterium
GATTGAAGCGGCCAGCAGCACCGTAGGTCGCAGGATCCCAGGATCCGCCGGCGGATACGTAGCGCTGCGCGTTATCTGGAGGAGTGGTATAAGCGTCGAAGTCGGAGTAGACGGTCGCCATTCCAGCTCTGGGTAGAGCGGATAACAGATTGTAAGTGAGAGTCGTTACCGAACCGCTCGTTGGGAAGAAGGTCTGATTGTAATTGAATCCGTCATAGCCATTGTCTTGCGCAATCTTGTTTTGACTCCGCTCCATGGTCCACTCGGCCACGTTACCAATCATATTTTCGGCGCCGTAGCGGGACACGCAGTTAGCGGTGTTAGCATCTCCCGAATTATAAGCACTCGCAGGACTTGCATCGACGTGACAGCGAATGCTTGAGGTATCCGCTGGGGAGGACGCCTGGAGGGTATTGATGCTCGTCGTGCCGCCCGTGAATCCGTTCTGATCGATCGTGCCATCGAAATCCACATCGCCCCAATCGGCTGCTTTAAACCATTCGGAGAGGGTGGGGAGATGGAGTCGGTAGGAAAGGCCCGCGCCGTCCACAAGAGCACTGTTCCAGCAAGCTTTAAAAGCATCGCCACGGTCATGACTAATGGCCGGAGTGCGATTCAATCGGGATTGAATGATTGTGCCCGTGACATTGGTATAGGTAGACACACCGCAACCGACAACAGGGAAAGTATTGGTGCGGTTGATCAGATCCACGCATGTCGTGGGAGAGTTGGGGAGACCGGGCGCACCACCGCCACCGGTGCTGTAATTTCCGCTATATCGCGATCCTTCATACTTTTGCATAAAGACATCGCGATCGAGGCCTGAGACGTCCATGGGCACGAGGACCATGACCTGTGGAATAGTCTGAGCCTCTTGATAGGCTTTATCGAAGGGGAAAACCGCAGCTTTCCTAAAACGTGGTTCGAGTCGAGAAGCGCCCTGGCTAAAGTTCGCTGCAAAGCCGCCTATGAGAATGGCGGAACGAAATCTTTGGACATCAGCGTATCGATAATTTTGTGAGGCACTCCCGACGACGAGTACATATTCATAGATGGTATTCGCCGAGAAGCCGTTGCCCGCCGCGGTGCTATCTGTAAAATTGCAATTGCCGGGCGTCACGTTATCGCAGTTGCTGATAGTCGCGACGATCTTGCCGCCACTGCTCGCGCTGGTAAAGCTTGGATTCCAACTCGTATCGATACCGAGGGGATCGATGAGCGTGTCCGTGGTGTAGCTGCTGCCGCTGATGCCCATGGCCCAGCGCATGATTCCCTCTTTTTGTGAGAAGAAGTTAGGTGAGATAAAACGATAGAGTTTGTAGGTCAGGCCGCTGTTGCTGCTTGTACAGGCGCCGGACACATCGCAGACTGTTTTCGACCAAGGGACCCAGCTCAAGGAGATGCTGCCTTCAGCGATATTGTCAGTGGTGTTGCCGCCGATGGAAACGGTCAGTCGCTCGGGTTTATCATCACCGACAAAATTATTCTCTGGTACATGGCGCGTGGATAGCGCTTCAATCATATCAGCCGGTGTATGCTTCGGTTGATCAACAAGGGCCATTTCTGCGAGAGAAGGCACGGTATCGGCACGAACTCCCATGCAGCGAAAGCCGATTCCATCCCAAGAGGTTGAGGTGGCATCAAAAAGGCCCAATTGAGCATTTCCACTATTTGCGTAATTTTTAGAATTGAAGAAACTTCCCATTGCCAGAGCTAGATTACTGGTCCCTGGATTGGCTTGAGGCCACTGCATTGTCAGGTTGTCGATACCGTTGCGAATAACTGTACCTACAGTTTGAGTGCTACCAAAGCGATTAACAGTGATTGGTTTGAGGCGGTAGTCAACATATTCGGTGAGGTTCCCTACCATGTCGTTCAATTTTAGACTTGTGTAGCAATCGGTGGAAGCACCCGTGTTGCGCAGACCCGTTGCCGAATCGTTGCAGGCTGTTGTGGTCGATGCCGCGTTGTTTACATAGGTAACGGTTGAAGCATAATCGGGAAGTATCTTTCTCGAAGCTCTCAGCCATTCTTCATAAGTGGGCAAACGGACCAGAGCGTTCGCAGTTGTAGCGTTGCGGCAGGCGAAATAAGCTGTGTTCCATGCTATAAATCTTTGGGGTGTTACGCCGGCGACGCTTTTCGCAGCAGCTACGATGTTTTTTGTCCCGCAGCTTGAATCGTAAGCCGCTCCGCTGCTATGAAACTTAGCCTCGCAAATCGCTTTGTTGGTCTCATTCGTCGTGACAGAATCCGATCCCGGATTCGCGCCTGTGCCAAGGCTCGCTTCATACTTCATCATGAAATAATCGTAGGAAAGTCCGGAGAATTTCTTCGGCACGAGCTTAAAGCCCGCTGTGCCTTTGAGCACATAATATTGCGCGAACGAAGTATTGGAATCGGGAAAGTAATTGCCCTGGTCCACATAACGAACGAGATAATAACCATCTTCGACATCGGCTGCCGGCAGGGAAAGAAGTATCGTGTCATCGGTAGGGACGGCATCGTAGGTGGCGTCGCCTCGGGCGATCGTAGCAATCGGTGAGTTGAGATCCACGCCTGACATGCTATTTGTTGTGCTGTAATAAACCTTGTACTGGGTGATGTGGCCTGTCGGTGCCGCTCCGAATTTGACACTGATCTTGGCTTTGCCATCAGGCCAACTCCCGAGGACGTCGACTGCGGTCACGCCGGTGAAGGTGGGGGATGCATCGATAGAAATCGTTCCTACGGAAGGCGCCCAGGCCGAAGTATTGCCGGCAACATCCTGGCCTTGAACGCAGGCGTAGTAAGTCTTGCCAGCTGTCCCGGTCAAGGTCTTGGGTGAGGCAACGGACGTTGTGCCGCCGACACAAGAGCTGCTGCAATTGTTGGCTTCGCAGAGCTTAAGGTTATGGTGATCGAAGCTTATATCAGTGCTGGCAGTCCACTGCACCTCGCGCGCGGGATTTAGCATTTCACTTGGGTCGGTGAAGAGAACGGCAGAGGGCAGAGTCGGCTTCACTCCGTCGATAGCGATATCGCGGTGGCCTGACAGAGAAGCAGCGCCGCCTAGGGTTGGGAGAGTGAGGATTCCGTTATTGCCGACGATATCCTCGAGTGTTGTGCCGCCGCTCAAAACGAGGGCCGACGCGCTGAAAACTTCGAGATCGCTGCTCACGTCACCATCAGCGACGGTGTAGCTGAAAGTAAGAGTGTCCGAGGCTGATCCGCCGAAGTAAGTTGCGACGGTGCCGCTGCCGCCATTCGCCATGCGAAGGCTCATATTCGTTCCGTTAGCCACCACAACATTTTCTGAGAACTTAACTTTGACGAGTACAACATCACCAATCTTGTAGAGATTGCCTGCGGTCGCGCTCGTGACATCGATCACCGAAGGAGGAGTGGTGTCGACACGAATGCTTGTCATCGACGGCACATAGGCTGTGAGATGGCCTAGGAGGTCTTTGCCTTGCACGCAGCCGTAATAGGTCTTGCCATCAACCCCAGTCTGAGCGGCTGGGGTGGACGTAGATGTGATAACAGAGGAACAGTTCGTGCTGCAATCGTTCGCTTCGCAGACTTTGACGTTATGTGTATCAAAATTAGGGTCCGAGCTGTTTGACCAAAGGACGTTGAAAGTTGTGGCATTGGTGTTGGCCGCGGAGAAGCCGACCGAACTTGGAGCCGTTGGCGGCAAGGTATCGATGATAATCGTTTTTGAAGTGGATAATTGCTTCCAAGTTCGAGGGCCAGTTTGATATCAGTGGGATTGTTAACGTTGACGATCTCAGTCATGTTGAGATTGATTGTAATCGTCTGACCCACATCGTAGAGAGCCGAGGCGTTGGTACTGTCGACCGAACTCACGGCCGGAGGTATGGTATCAACGATAATGCTGCTCGCCGAGACAACCCAAGCCGATTGGAACCCTTTTAAATCCTCTCCCTGAACGCAGGCAAAGTAGGTCGCTCCATTCGTCCCAGTGACAGTTGCAGGAGAATTTACTGAGGTGGCCACTGCGGTGCAACCAGTGCTGCAGTTATTCTGAGTGCAGAGCTTGAGGTTGTGATAACGGAAATGGAGATCGGTGGATTCCGTCCAGCTAAAGGGAACTGCAGTCGTCGTAGTGTAGGCTGTGGCAAAGCTGATGGCTGACGGTGCCGTTGGTGCCAGGGTATCGACTTGAATAGCCTTGAGATCGTTCAGGGCATTGCCACTGCCAGTAGCAGGAAGAGTGAGCACGGCCGAGACGTTTCCCGCATCCTTGATGGTTCCTGTAGACCCGAGGCTCAAGGAATCGGAGGCGATGTAATTCAGATCTTCGGAGTTATCACCCAAGACCAGCGCATAACGAAAACGAAGGGTGTTCGTACCCGTGCCAGAAATATAACTTGCTCCATGGCTTGGATTGCCGAGGTCGAGAAAGAGTTTAAGGTCCGGTCCGTTCGTGACGTTAACAATTTTTGAGAAGACGATATCAAAGTCGATGAAGTCGCCGTTTTTATAGAGTGCGTTTGCCGTGGGACTCTCGACTCTTAAAACACCGGCCATTGAGAGGTCCACGTTTACCGTGCCAGTGGATGGAATCCAGGCGGATAGTTGGTCGACCCGGTCTTGAGTCTGTACGCACGAGTAGTAAGTGGAGCCGTCCACACCAATCGCGGTCGCAGTCAAGGTCGTGCTGCTAACCGAAGTCGTACACGACGTGAGGCAATCATTTGCCGAGCAAATCTTGGTATTGTACTGTTTAAAATTTGAGTCGGAACCAGCGTTCCATAGAAGAGGGATAGAGGTCGTGCCACTCACAGCATTATTGAAACGCACGTTGCTCGGCGGCAGGGGAGCGGTGGTATCGATCACGATTGCTGAAAGGGTTTTGAGTGAATTAGCCTGGGCGCCGGTGCTCAAGGTTCGCGAGGCATCGTTCCCAGCAGCATCGTGAAGACTGCCGCCGGCACTGACTGTGAGCGCAGTAGTTGATTCGACATCAAGGTCAGCGCTCGTGTCACCGGGATTTATCGTGTAGCTATAGAGAAGTTCGTTTGAGCCACTGCCGGAAACGTATTGGGCTTTGCGGTTGGGAGTAACGAGCGAAAGAGCCAAATCGCTCGTGCCGGAGAGAAATACGGGCTCGGTGAACACGACCTTCAAGCTGAGAGAATCACCCGCCTTATAATAACCGTTGGCGCTTACACTTTCCACGCGGCTGACGCTCGGCGGCGTTGTGTCGATGAGGATAGGTTGAGCTGAGGCGATCCAGGGCGATTTTTGAGTCGCTTTATCTTCGGACTGAACGCAGGCGAAGTAGGATTCGCCGTCAACACCGAGACTGGTGAAATTTGTGCTGGCGGTGGAGGTTGAGACTGAACAGGATGTGCTGCAATCATTCGCGGCGCAGAGTTTGACGTTATACCTTTTGAAGTTAACATCACTGCTGCCTTGCCAGTTGAAATCGAATTGGCTGAGTCGACTCAGAGTGCTTGAGAAAGCCACTGCGCTCGGCGATGTTGGAGC
>SEDW01001389.1 GCA_004193325.1 Pseudomonadota bacterium
GATTTATTGAGCTCTTAAAAGCTTTGTTTTTCG
The DNA here is from genome assembly GCA_004193325.1 of Pseudomonadota bacterium. Taxonomy (GTDB): domain Bacteria; phylum Bdellovibrionota_B; class Oligoflexia; order Oligoflexales; family Oligoflexaceae; genus Oligoflexus. The sequence goes on from SEDW01001389.1 coordinate 34, forward strand.
GGCCTCTTTCGGAACGAGTGTGGTTTCTAAAGCAGATACAACTTAAGCCAGCCGGAATTAGAGAGGGGCTCGAAGATTTGCCATATTTGAATGGGAAAACACGTTCGATTTACATCACCATCTAGCGGCCTAGGACTAATGATAAAAGTGCCGTTTTTTACTGTATGAGTTCGTGGATTTTTAAAATCGAGAAAGAATCCAAGGTTCTCTGAATATCATGGAGAGGGTAGTAAGCTTGGAGAGATAAGGGGGCGCGCTCTGTGAAGGAAATGGAGTCTTAGTCGCTCATCTTTCTCAAAGCGTCTTCAATTCGTCCCTTTTGAAATCGAACTCACAAGAATTTTCACTTATTATGTTTCACGTGAAACATCTGTCCTCGAATCCAGGCACAACGTTCCACGTGAAACATCTGCCCTCAAATCCAGACCTAACGTTCCACGTGAAACATCTGTCCTCAAATCCAGGCACAACGTTCCACGTGAAACATCTGCCCTCAAATCCAGACCTAACGTTCCACGTGAAACATCTGCCCTCAAATTCAGGCCTAATGTTCCACGTGAAACATCTGCCCTCAAATTCAGGCCTAATGTTCCACGTGAAACATCTGCCGAAGGAATGTTCCAATCGTTCCACTGAAACCTTCATTTTTTACTCCTTCGATGTTCCACGTGGAACATTTACCCCTGAAATTACCACCGAATGTTCCACGTGGAACATCTGCCTCCATAATGAGGTCTAACGTTCCACGTGAAACACTCCAATTTCAAAAAATCGACGTTCCACGTGGAACAATTCACGCATTGAAAACTCGATTAAGACAACCTAACGTTCCACGTGGAACACTAAATGCGGCAGAGGGATGTTCCACGTGGAACATCTAAAGGTCAGATACAGAATGTTCCACGTGAAACGTCCCGAACTATGCATCGACCATGACGCGCCAAAGCCGACGAATAGGTAAAAGAAATCCTCTTGACCCATGTTTCACGTGAAACATTCAAACCCTTCGTGTTAAGAAAGTTCGTCCAAGCAGTTGATGTTCTCTAAGAGGTGGATTATGGCGCGGGTAATAGCGATCATCAAAAAGGTGGGGTTGGCAAAACAACTACGGCCGTCAATCTATCCAGCTGCCTAGCTCGCTCCGGTGAGAAGGTCCTCCTAGTCGACCTCGACCCGCAGGCGAACGCCGGAAGTGGCTTGGGTGTTTACCCGGACCAATTTGAGCAGAACATCTATCAGGTACTCGTAGCCGAGCTACCGATCGCCCAAATTATTCTCAAGACCAAGGTCGAGAACCTCAGTTTCGCTCCAGCGAAGCAGGACCTGGCTGGAGCTGAGCTCGAACTCGTCACGATGTATGGCCGCGAGACAAGGCTTAAGGAAGCCCTCGACAGTATTCGCGATGACTTCGACTTCATTATTATCGATACGCCGCCGACCCTCGGGCTGATGACCGTCAACGCACTTACCGCCGCTGACTCAGTCTTGATTCCTTTGCAGTCGGAATACTATGCGATGGAAGGTCTCTCGCAGCTCGTGACCACGACCGGCCTTATCAAGAAACGTCTGAACCCGAGCCTTGAGCGCGAGGGAATTCTCCTGACGATGTTTGATAAGAGAAATAATCTCAGCGGTCAGGTCGAAGCCCAGATCCGCGAGCACTTTCCAAACGATGTTTTCAAAACAGTGATTCCAAG
>SEDW01000413.1 GCA_004193325.1 Pseudomonadota bacterium
GTTCAATCGAGCGTAGAATTTCCTGATTTTCAGATTCCTCAACTGCGATGACGAGGTAGCCATCCTGCTTGTAATCGACCGAGAGATTCTCACGTTTCACTGTATCGCGGACTTCGTGACAAATATCGATCGAGAGCTGCCAGAGGTCTTTTGCGACGTCTTCGCCATGAAGCGCTACCATCGCTAGCATCGATTCCACAGTTCCATAAAGGATGTGACCACAGTTTCGAAAGCTCGCAGCATCACTCGCCTGATGGTCGACGAGAGTGAGATCAGTAAACCCTTTTTGCTGCAACCAATAGGCTGTCGATACACCAGCGAGACCCGAACCGACGATGAGAATTTCACCGTCTTTGACTTTGTCTTTCGAGCCTTCGATCAGAGGTACTTCAAGCCAATAGGGTTTGCTCATGGTGGGGTTGATCCTTCTCCATTCGGCTCCGGAGCGGGAGATTCAGCAGGCGCATCAGGAGCGGGTATTTCTTCGGGTGGGAGTACAGGAGGCGAGGTGTCGGCGGGAAGGTGTTCGCCCGCGGCCTCCAGTGCTTCGCCACTCATTTCTTCGGGTTTGGTCGTTTCCAGAATCTTCGCAGCTTCACGATCTTCTGGAGAGGATTCAGTGGCCGCTTCTTCCGCATCGGCCTTCTCACTGGCCGGATCCGCCATCACCTCGCGGAGTTTTTCGGCGAGTTCAGCGTCAGTGGGAAGGGCGGAGGTCGCGCCCGTATCCTTTTTTCCACGCTGCACTAGGTATTGATCCACCATACGGATCGCGGAGGAGACGCGGCGCGTTCTTTGAGCAAATGCCCTCGTCTGCGTCTGAGGATTATGTTTTTTGGGACTGGGAAGAGTGGCAGCGAGAGCGACGGCCTGTTCCTGCGAAAGCGCTGACGCAGGCTTGTGGTAGTAGGCTTGGGCTGCAGCTTCGATGCCGTAGATGCCTTTGCCAAATTCTGCCACGTTGAGATAAGCGTGAAGGATTTGCGCTTTGCTCAGCTTCGCTTCGAGCATGTAAGTGAGGAGGACCTCGTGCCACTTTCGAAGCGGGTTTCGCGAGAGGCTAAGGAAGAGGTTCTTGGCGGTCTGCTGACTGATGGTCGAGGCGCCGCGAAGAATTTTACCCTTCTTCCAGTTGTACTGCATCGCCGCTGCGATCGCTTCATAGTCGAAGCCATCGTGTTCATAAAAGCGCGAGTCTTCGGCAAAAATGAAGACTTTGCTCACATGCTTTGGAACAGCTTTGACGATCGGTTTCCAGCGCAGGGCGGGAAGTTTGGGATCATCCTCTTTTTGTGATTCATAATCTTTGATGAGTGCGGAAGCTGGGATTTTTCCATCACGCATCTCACTCCAAGGTGGAATGATCCAATACCAGGCGAGAAAAAGAGCTTCAAAAACGAAAGCAAACGCAATGAGGCCGGCTGGGATTTTAATCCACAGCCACGCCCGCGACTTAGGGCGAGGAGAAGAACCGACTGTTGGAGTCGTATCGAAATTCGATTCGGACATGAAAGGCTTATTCTCCCGAAAGTCGCGGCTCAGGCGAGTTAGTTGAAGCCCTTGCGCAGCGTTTCAAAGAGAGAATTGAAAGGGGCACCGGTCGCTCCGTTGGGAGAACCTGGATAGTCACCGCTCCAGTTCCAGCAGCTGGCAAAGATATCGAAGTGGATGAGTGGGCCGGTGGCGAATTCACGAATAAAGTGAGCCGCGACATTTGACCCTCCTCCCATACTAGCATGTGAGGGAAGGCGACCCAAATTTGTGATGTCTCCGAACTTCGTTTTGTTGCCATTTGCAAAGGGTAGAAAGTCTTCCCAACAGCTGAATCGTTCTCCCCAAAGTTTCCCGCTTTCATGCAGTGAAGTCTGAAACTTATCCGATGCAAAATGCACGGCTGTGAAGTAGTTCGAGAACTGGCGGAGACAGGCGGTGGTCAGAGTCGCGGCCGTGATTGTCAGAGAGGGCTGATACTTATCCTCCCCATAGGAGAGCGCGTCGACGAGGATCAAGCGGCCTTCGGCATCAGTATGTTCGATAAAGACCTTCGGACCCTTGCGGCTTTGCACCAGGGATCCCGGCTTCATGGAGTTGGCATCCGTGAGGTTTTCGCAGGTCGGGATCGCAAGGACCAAGGGCTCCGAGTAGCCGGATTTGACGAGAGCCATGAAAAGATGAGACATGAGGGCTGCGCCGCCCATATCGTTTTTCATCGCATTGACAAAGCTTTCGAAGGCCTTGACGTTGATCCCGCCCGTATCAAAGGTGATGCCTTTGCCAAGGAGCATGATCGGCTTTTTGCCTGGAGTCAGCTTGTGGGTGAGGTAGTAGCAGCGCGCCGGTGAGCGCTGCGATCCCTGGCCGACGGCAAGGAGAAGATTCATATTCTCTTTTTTGAGCTCATCCAGACCAAGTTCAACAAATCCGCAGCCGTTGTCGTCCGCGAATGCCTTGAGGCGTTTGCCAATCTCGATCGAGGTCATCTCATCGGGATTTTCATTGATCCAGCGGCGATAGCCCTGCATGGCCTCGAAACGAATCTTGCCAAAGGGATCAACAGCCTCAGGGCTCTTGGTGTGAATGATTGTGACCTGAGACCATTCGTTGCCTTCGTCATTGGCCCGCATAGCTGCGAGATAGCCATCTTCGGCCATGACGATATCCTGGGTGCTCTGCTGATTCATGAAGATGCAGAGGCGGCTCGCCTTAAACTGCGAGCGGAGACTTCTATAGAATTGGGAGAGGATCCATCTTCTCTCGAGATGGTGGCGCTCGTTGGGCTTAAAGGTCACGACCGCGTAAGGGCGTTTGCCATCCTTCAATCCAATCGCAATGCGTGCGTAATGAATGTCCCGGGAGAGGGCGGGGATCGCCTGCTCTTTGAGTTCTGTAATCCAGGCTGAGCTCTGCGTCTGGCTATCGAGAACGAGAAGAAAACTATCGTCGATATGATAGGGCTTCGGATATTCATCCGCGGTCGTTTTGCGATCGATCACAGTCGCTCTCCTTGCGTGGCTGCCAATAGCCTAAGTCTGCAAGGGGAGAAAGGGTTATGCAACTGTTTTCTAAGGCAAAAGAGCTTTCTCTCCAATGGACTTGGAGAGGGGGCGTTTTCGGAGGCTCAGTTGGCGGAACTCATCATCTGTTCGTGAGGGAGTGCAAGGGAGACCTGACCGCCGTAAACCGTGCGCAGAGCCATAACTGAATCCAGTTCACGAAATGCTTTGCGTAGGGTCGTGAGTTTTTTGTCGATAGCGTTGTCACAGACCTTGGTCTTGCCCCAGAGCCTTAGACGGATACTTTCTTTGCTGAACGCTACACCATTGCCATTGGAGAGGTGGAGCAGGATCTCAGCTTCTAGCCGAGGCAGGTAAACGGTTCTATCGCCCTTGGCGAGAGTGCCAAGACGTGGATTGAATGTGGTGTCAGCGAGACGAATCTCGTCGAAGCCGCGCTTCTCCTGCATCTCACAGATACGGATCTGCATCCTTGCGATGAGTTCGTCGGGATTGATCGGTTTTCTAAGGAAATCGTTGGCACCAGAAGCTAGCGATCTTCCAATAAGGGCATTATCCTTGTCGCCGGTTATCACGAGAATCGGGGCCATGCGCCATAATCTTCGGAGCTCCGGCAGGCAGTCGAGACCTGAAACGTTTTCTTTGAGGTTGATATCGAGAAAGACTGCGATGGGGGATAGGGAAGTCGA
>SEDW01000414.1 GCA_004193325.1 Pseudomonadota bacterium
CTTGAGCGCGAGGGAATTCTCCTGACGATGTTTGATAAGAGAAATAATCTCAGCGGTCAGGTCGAAGCCCAGATCCGCGAGCACTTTCCAAACGATGTTTTCAAAACAGTGATTCCAAGAAACGTCCGCCTCTCCGAGGCACCGTCTCATGGAATGCCGGCGATCATGTACGACAAGAGCTCGACAGGATCGCAGGCCTACTGGGAGTTCTCGCAAGAACTTCTGGCCCGCTACCGCCCACGCGCGGCAGGCAAGACGACGATCAAACGAACCACACATTAATTGATTTAGCCTAACGAGGGAGTTCTATATGCCTGATAAGCAACCGGCATCGAAAGGTGCGAGCGCGAAACGAGATGTTCTGGGTAAAGGGCTTGGCGCTCTTCTTGGACTCGACAAAGAGCCATTGGCTCCAGAGCCACGCGAATCCTACGCCGTGGGTCAAAGCATTCTCGAGCTTGAGATTTCCCGCGTGCACCCCAATCCGAAGCAGCCCCGTAAACTCTTTCGCGAAGCGGACCTTCTCTCCCTCGCCCAGAGTCTCAAGCAGGATGGGGTTATCCAGCCAATCGTCGTCTCGAAAGATGAAGACGGTTACATGATCATCGCCGGTGAACGTCGCTGGAGAGCGTCTCAGCTCGCAGGCTTCGATAAGATCCCAGTCATCGTCAAGGAAGTCACGCCCGAGGACATGCTTCGTCTCGCTATCATTGAGAACGTGCAGAGAGCCAACCTCAACGTCATCGAAGAGGCTGAGGCCTACGCGATGCTCATCAAGGACTACGGTCTCACTCAGGACGATTGTGCCCGCAAGGTGGGTAAGGACCGCGCGACGATTTCCAATCTCCTTCGGATCCTCTCGCTTCCTCAGGAAGTACAAGATGATCTTATGAACGAAAAGTTAAGCATGGGTCACGGCCGTGCGATCTTCTTCTCACCTGCCGAATTGGAACGATTGCTTCAACTCATTGGCGGGGGTGCCTTCTAAGGCGTCCCAAGAATCGATAAACCGGGCCTAAACAACGGCCCGAAGTATGAATATTAAGCGAAACATTCCTTGAGAAAGTGCCCGTAATAAGTTACTTATGTGGTCCTTTGCTTCGAAAATTAACACCATCTGCGTAGAGAGGTTTATCTATAGATGTCCTCACTCAATTTGACCCCCAACCCAATCGTTATGGCTATTGAGGCAGGTGTCTTTCTCGTCAATTTCGTGGTCGTGAAGAAACTTCTTCTTGATCCTTATCTGACTGTCAGCGCAAAGCGTAAGCAACTGACTGAAGGTAATCAATCGGCGGCAGAGCATCTGGAAATCGAAAATCAAAAATCCGCTCAGAAGATCCAAAGCCAATTGAATTTGGTAGCTGACGAAAGTCGTGCCCTGCGTGATCAAGCAATTGAACAGGCTAAAGGCAAACGCGACCAGGTTGTGCATGCGGCATCCGCTGAAGCGACTAAGACCATCGAAGGAATGCGCAAGGAATTGCACCAAGAACTTGGTCAAGAACGTGCCCGCATCCCAGCATTGGTTGACCAACTAACTAAAGAGTTCGTTCAGAAGGTTGTTCCCGTCTGATCTATTCAAAAATAGAAGCGTCGAGGTGACGGTTGGAAAATTTTGATCTACTAAATAGCTTTATCTTTCCTTATGTCAATTTGGCGATATTTCTCGTATTGGCTGTCTTGATCTTGAAGAAACCTTTGCAGGGCGCCCTCACAGGCAAACGCGAAGCGTATCTAACAATGCTGGATCGCGCCAACACAGCGAAAGAGGAAGCGGAGCGCAAGCAACGCGAACTCGAAGCGAGACTCAAGTCTCTCGACGCGGAAATGTCCCGTATTCGTAATGAAGTGAAAGAAGCTGCTGAACAGGAAGCCAAGGCTATCCTCGTTAGCGCTGAGCAACTGGCTGAGCACCTGAAGCGTGAAGCACGCCGCATTGCAGAAGCTGAAGTTACCGCTGCTAAAGAAGAGATTCGCGGCGAGATCCTGAATCTGGTTCGCCAGAAAACCGCAGAAGAACTGGCTCGTACTCTGGATGATTCGCGTCAACACAAGATCGTTCAGCAAAGCCTTAATTCTCTGACTGGCCTTAAGGAGCTTAAAGTATGAGTTCTGATAAAGTAGCGACCCGCTACGCGGCTGCTCTGATGGATTTGACGAAAAACGATTCGGCTGTCCAAAGCCAAATCGATGAGCAATTGACTGCTTTTCTTGATTTGTTTAACGACAAAGAAGTGAAGAAAGTTATTGCGAGTCCGATCGTTAGTCCTGACCTCCTGACTGCTGTCTTTGCAAACGTCACAGGTCAGTTGAATTCCCCAGAGGTTTTGAAGCAATTCGTTCGTGTTCTTATCGAAACACGAAGAACCGCTCTTCTCCCAGCAATCAAAGAAGCTTTCCATAAGCAGCTCCTCACCGCTCAAGGCAGCGTTGAAGCCACGGTCGTAACGGCCGTTGCTCTCGATCAGTCTGAACTCGATGGGATTAGAGCGAAGCTTGAAGGTCTTCTGAATAAGAAAATCTTGCTATCGACCCAGATCGACAAATCCATTCTTGGCGGTTTTGTCATCAAGATCGACAACAGTTTGATTGATATGAGCCTAAAGACAAAACTCGACAATATGACAAAGTTTGCCGTCAGCTAAGGAGTTCGTGACCATCATGGAAAAGATCCGTGTAGAAGAAGTCAGTAAAATCATAAGCGAACGCATCAAGAACTTCGATCGTAAGGTCGAACTTGAAGAGACTGGTACCGTCCTCTCTGTAGGTGACGGTATCGCACGCGTTTACGGTCTGGACAAAGTAGAATCCGGAGAACTCGTTGTATTCCCTAACGGTGTACGCGGCGTAGTTCTTAACCTTGAAGAAGATAACGTCGGTATTGCTGTTCTCGGTACAACCGAGGGCATCAAAGAAGGCGAACTCGTCAAACGTACGAACCAGATCAACTCGGTTCCAGTTGGCGAAGGTCTTGTCGGCCGCGTTGTTAACGCGCTTGGTGAGCCAATCGACGGTCAAGGTCCTCTCGTGAATTCCACGCCTGGTATCCTTGAAGTTAAGGCTCCTGGCATTATCGCTCGTAAATCTGTTCATGAGCCTTTGCAAACCGGTCAAAAATCGATCGACGCAATGGTTCCGATCGGACGCGGACAACGCGAACTTATCATTGGCGACCGCCAAACTGGTAAAACAGCGATTTGCGTCGATACTATCCTGAACCAAAAGGGTCAGGACGTCATTTGCGTTTATGTTGCTATCGGACAAAAAGCTTCGACAATCGCTCAGGTTGTTGATCGCTTGAAGCGCAATGGCGCGATGGAATACACCATCGTTGTTGCTGCTTCTGCTCTCGATCCAGCTCCTCTGCAATACCTCGCGCCTTACTCGGGCTGCCGTATGGCTGAGTTCTTCCGCGATAGCGGCCGTCACGCAGTTATCTTCTATGATGACTTGTCGAAACAAGCTGTTGCTTACCGCGAACTCTCGCTTCTTCTTCGCCGTCCTCCAGGTCGCGAAGCTTATCCAGGCGACGTTTTCTATGTTCACAGCCGTCTTCTTGAGCGTTCATGCAAATTGAACGACGAACTCGGTGCTGGTTCGATCACTGCTTTCCCAGTTATCGAAACTCAAGCGGGTGACATCTCAGCTTATATTCCTACCAACGTAATTTCGATTACAGATGGTCAGATCTTCCTTGAAGCCGATCTTTTCCACGCTGGTGTCCGCCCTGCGGTCAACGCGGGTCTCTCGGTCTCACGCGTCGGTGGTTCTGCTCAGGTTCCTGCGATGAAATCGGTTGCCGGTTCTCTTCGTCTTGACCTCGCTCAGTACCGCGAACTTGCAGCCTTTGCTCAGTTCGGTTCGGATCTTGATGCTGGTACACAAAAAATCCTTGCTCGCGGTGCGCGCCTCACTGAGCTCCTCAAACAAGCTCAGTACGCTCCACTCTCTGTTGGCCTTCAAGTTGCCATCATTTACGCGGGTATCAAGGGTCACCTCGATACTTATGAACTCAGCAAACTGAAGAGCTGGGAACAAGGCTTCGTTCAACATTTGAAAGCTCACCACGCGGCAATGCTCGACAAAATCGAGAAACGCGCGAAGCTAAACGATGTCGAAGCTGAACTCAAAGAAGCGATCTCTTCTTACGATAAGGGGTTCAAGGCGCATGGCTAGTCTGAAGGACATTAAGACACGTATTGGAAGCGTTAAAAGTACGCAGAAAATCACCAATGCGATGAAACTCGTGTCCGCAGCTAAGTTTGCCCGAGCCAGCCACGCTGCGGAAGCAGCGCGTCCGTACTCAAAAGCTCTCGATAAAATTGTATCGAAGCTTTTAGCCGGAAAAGCAGATCTGGAATCTCCACTCCTACGCGAAGGCGAAGAGAAAAAGATTCTGGTACTCATGCTCTCCCCAGACCGGGGCTTGTGTGGGGGCTTGAACTCAAACATGGCGAAAGCGGTCCAAGCTTTCATCCGTGAGAAGACAGCTAAAGGTGTTACTCAGGTCGATCTCTATGCAGCCGGCCGCCGCGCAACGCTCTTTGGTAAAAAGAACAA
>SEDW01000025.1 GCA_004193325.1 Pseudomonadota bacterium
AATTTCAGGGGTAAATGTTCCACGTGGAACATCGAAGGGCTAAAATTGAAGGTTTTAGGTGGAATAATTGCAGTAATTATTGGTTCTAGATGTTTCACGTGGAACGTTGAGTCTAGATTAGAGGGTAGATGTTTCACGTGGAACGTTGAGTCTAGATTAGAGGGTAGATGTTTCACGTGGAACGTTAGGTCTTGATTTGGGGGTAGATGTTTCACGTGGAACGTTAGGTCTTGATTTGGGGGTAGATGTTTCACGTGGAACGTTAGGTTTTGATTTGAGGGTAGATGTTTCACGTGGAACGTTAGGTTTTGATTTGGGGGTAGATGTTTCACGTGGAACGTTAGGTTTTGATTTGGGGGTAGATGTTTCACGTGGAACGTTAGGTCTGGATTTGAGGGCAGATGTTTCACGTGGAACGTTAGGTCTTGATTTGAGGGCAAATGTTTCACGTGGAACGTTAGGTCTGTATTTGAGGAGAGATGTTTCACGTGAAACATAATAGAGTGAAAATTCTTGTGACTTAATTCCGACAGATACGAATTGAAGACGCTTTGAAAAAAATGAGCGACCTAAGACTCCATTCCTCCACACAGCGCGCCCCCTTATCTCTCCCCGCTTACTACCCTCCCCATGATATTCAGAGAACCCTGGATTCTTTCTCCATTTTAAAAATCCACGAACTCATACAGTAAAAAACGGCATTTTTATCACTAGTCCTAGGCCGCTAGATGGTGATGTAAATCGAGCCTGTTTTCCCATTCAAATATCGCAACTCTTCGAGCCCCTCTCTAATTCCGGCTGGCTTAAGTTGTATCTGCTTTAGAAACCACACTCGTTCCGAAAGAGGCCCGAAAAACAAAGCTTTTAAGAGCTCAATAAATCGCATCTGCTAGGTTTGCCGTAATAAATATCCGGTGATCGCGCGTGATGCCAGCCGATTTACGCTGATTGAATCATGTGGAGGGGAAAATCTTCTGCATTTCGTGGCATTCGCTCTAAATAGAGCATTTTTCACTCCAAAAAACTGCCTTTTCATTATTAATTTCTAAATCACCCACAATTCGATCAAATTTGATTCGCAAACTTCGAATTACTCTCAAACAAGCGAAATTCGCCATCGTTTTGAAAAATTTTTTCATTTTTAATCTAATCTGACCTTTTTTTATTTAATTCATTAATTTTTGATCGAAATATCTGCAAACGATCTTAATTTGGTTAAATTTAAGAAATTATTTCCACATTAGACTCCTATCGAAGCGAATCGCACAAACCACCTCAAATTCATCTGATTTAAGACGCAATAGAACAAAATCCTTTGTTAAATCGCAATTTGTACAAATATTGTCGATATTCTCTAAAAATTGCGTTTTAAAGACTAATCTTTTAAAAAATTTTTGATATACAGACGAAAAACCGGATCGAAACTCTTCTAGACGGGATTCGATCCTCATCTAGTTAAAATCGTCTTCATTCGATCTAAAAATATCAATTTCTCGAGTATTGGCTTTAATTCAATGAAAAGAATCCAAAGCAATCTCATCACAAATTTTTGCATGGAAAATCACATGCTCGAACCAAAGAAATAAGCTCTGGATCGCAATGATTTGCGAATTTGAAAGGGATTTTGAGGAGATGTCTTGAAGGATAGGTGAAGGCGAAGATTCAGGCAGGTCTATCTACAAAATCGGTACAAAAAAATAGCCTACGTTCCACGTGGAACATAGGCTAATATGTCATAAATACCTAGTAAGTCTTAGACTTTACCAGACAATACGTAAGCGATGATGAAGCCCATGATCGCTTGGAATTCGATAAGAGCCAAAGCGATGATCATCGGTGTGAACACTTTGTCAGCTGCAGTTGGATTACGAGCGATACCAGAAAGAGCAGCATCAGCAGCGCGACCTTGGCCCAAAGTTCCGCCGAGAGCAGCGAGACCGATTGCAAGTGCTGAACCGATAGCTACCAAGCCGCCGCCGGCCATAGAAGTCTGAGTAGTTGCTTCTTGTGCAAGAGCGAGTGAGCTAAGAGACATTGTGCCAGCAACAGCCAAAAGATTAGTTACGTTACGATTCATAATTACTCCGCGGAATGAAAAAGAGTTAGTGGTCATGAGAGATTGCCATCGAAATATAAATGCCGCTAAGCAGTGTGAAAACAAAGCTTTGCAGACAGGCTACTAGCAGGCCGAAGAAAAGGAGCATCGCTGGCAGAATCACTTTCGTCAGGCTCGTAAAGACTGAGAGAACCAAGTGATCACCAAAGATGTTTCCGTAGAGACGAAGGGCAAGCGATACCGGTCTTACGAGCATACCGATGATCTCAATACTGAAGATCAATGGAGCCATAAGCAGTAGCGGCCCTGCGAATATCTTCAGGTATCCAAAGAACCCGTGTTCCTTGATACCAGCGCCGTTAAACACGAGGAAAATGAACAGGCCCAGCACGAGGTTGGTGCTGAAACTCTCGGTGGCAGGCGTGAAGCCCGGGACCAAGCCGCTCATGTTACTCACGAATATGAATAGAAATACTGCGAAGAGAGATGACAAAAATGGACCTGCTTTATCAGGGCCAAGGATGTTGATAGCGAGATCGTGGATAAACTCCATGACGGTCTCTACCAAGCTTTTGAGGCTGAATTTACCACTTGGAACGACATCCGAACCCGCGTCTTTGGTCGACTTCTTATAGAGAAGGCCGATGATAAGCGTCAGGAGCAGAGTAAGAAACGAACCTACAACCGGCTTCCAATCTTCCATCGCGTGATGATCAAGACCGAAATTATGGAGGAGGATTTCGTAATAGCTGATGATAGCAGGCGCTCCACCTTCGGCAGCCAGTCCGACTGAACTCAAGCCCAGAGCCGATAGCGATGTAAATATCTTGAGCGACTTGTTTGTCATGTTGAGACAATCCTTTCAACTCGACCAGTTTTAAAATGGATCTACTTACTATCTGATTTCTCAGGGAATGAACAGTCCAAAATGCAAGCATTCCTCGACTACTCAAGCCTGAGAACTGCCAAAACTTTTGAGGTAAGTCATGACGAGAAGACTCGTCAAAAGTATGAGGGAAAGCAGTGATCCGACCGCAATGTATAGGCCCGGAAGTTTCCACAAAACAATCAGAGCGTACAGAGATGCGATCAGTCCCAAAAACTTGATGCCGCTGCCAATCAAAAGCCAGGACTTCATAGCTGGAGTTGTTACTCCAGTCTGAGATACCTGAACGAGGCCCGCGTAGATGCGTGCGAGGATTATATAGTTAAGCGAGAAGAGCGAGTAGCCCGCGATGAGGGCGATACCCACGTCCCGATCTTCGAAACGTGTCGCAACAGCCAAGAGAATCACTACGCCCAGTGCCAATATGAGAAGAGTCTTTTTAGTTAGGCCCGCTACCATCTTTTGTTTCCCCTTGTTCGCTCGCCGTTTCTGCCGCCTTTTGGTCACGGATCAGAGTGCGGAGTACGACATACCAAGACCGTGCGATCAAGAGCAAGCCTAAAACGTAAGTCAGATTCGCCCAGTCAAAACCCTTAGGATAATGCTCGTTCAGATATTTAGCAGACCAATACGCCGCAACCATTGCTGCCACAGCCTCGAAGTTCGCTGCCATCACCAAACCAAATTTATGAAACTGTTTCATGGTCAAATAACTCCTGAGAAGGAAATAAAGTCATTTTGGAATCTTCAAACTTTTTGACACTGCATAGTCCGTCAGCGACAGTTTATCCACAAGCAAAAATGAGTGTTAACTAGCTGTTATAAAAGGCTAAATAAAGATTTTCTTTAGCCTTGATAAGGCCGTTAAGCCTGTGATAGTTTTTTGGGTTCTCACTGTCATCTCGTCCTTTTGGATAGAACTCCCAGAGCAATGTTGGCCAGCAGGATTTCAATCGATGCAAAGCAGTTTCCCCCAGTCGCTACCGTCTAACCTTGTGCAGCCCGAAACCGAGGCGGCTCAGGATACCTGGATGCGCATGAAAGATACGCTCCGCCAGATGATAGCGGAGGATGATTTTAAACGCTGGATTGAACCGCTGCGTTCCAAACTCGTGTCTGATTCCGAGCTCATCATCAGTTTCCCTGATATGGCTTCCTATCAGAAAGTTCTGGGCAGTTATATGGACCAACTTGACTACTGCAAGGCCACCCTGGGTTTGTCGGTCTTGGTCCGTTTTGAGATAGAAGGTGCTGGCACCAACGATTCCGAAACTTTGGAACATCTCGATTACTTTGCCGACATCGCGCCTCCGCCCGATGTTTACCCTGATACCACACAGCCTCCTGAGGATGTAAAGGAAAGCCCGAACACCATCGCGCGCGCCCTTACCCTTCAGTCTCAGCTTAACGTGGAATACACCTTTGAAACCTTCGTAAACGGTCCCAGTAACCAGTTTGCGCACGCTTCCTGTCTCGCAGTCGCCGATGCGCCAGGTCAGACCTACAACCCGCTCTTCCTCTACGGGGGCACCGGTTTAGGTAAGACCCACCTTCTGCATGCGGTCGGTAACAGAGTCCTGAAAGCCAGACCCAACGCGGTGATCACCTACATCACCAGCGAACGTTTTATGAACGAGATGATCTACTGTCTGCGTTTCAACAAGATGTGGGACTTTCGCCGGAAGTACCGGAACTGTGATGTCCTCCTCGTCGATGACATTCAGTTTATCTCGGGCAAAGAGCGAACTCAGGAAGAGTTCTTTCATACCTTTAATGCACTCTACGAATCCAAAAAGCAGATCGTGGTCACCTCGGATATCTTTCCGCAGGATATTCCCGATATCGAGGACCGCCTTCGAAACCGCTTCCAGTGGGGCCTAATCGCCGACATCCAGGCTCCAGACATCGAGCACCGGGTCGCGATCTTGATGAATAAGGCTGAGAAACAGGGAATTTTGCTCAAGACGGAAGTTGCCGAGTACATCGCAACTCACGCTAAGGGGAACATTCGCGTTCTGGAAGGTGCTTTACGACGGGTCATCGCCTTCGCAGCTTTGCAGGGCCGTCCTATTAATACTCAGCTGGCTTCGGAAATCCTCCAGGACATCCTGGTCGACAAAAACGACAGCTCGATCTCGGTGGAATCGATTCAGAAGATAGTGGCTGACCATTTCAAACTGAAGGTCGCCGATCTCAAGTCCAAAAAACGCCACCGCGCTCTTTCTGTGCCAAGACAGATAGCGATGTATCTTTCGCGCGTCCGTACTCTTTCGTCTTATCCAGAAATTGGCGGGACTTTCGGCGGTAAGGACCATACGACGGTCATGCACGCTGTGAAGAAGATCGAGAAGGATCGGAAAAA
Source organism: Pseudomonadota bacterium (assembly GCA_004193325.1). GTDB lineage: Bacteria > Bdellovibrionota_B > Oligoflexia > Oligoflexales > Oligoflexaceae > Oligoflexus. The sequence continues at coordinate 5,305 of SEDW01000025.1, forward strand.
GGATCTGGAACTGCGGTCCCAGCTAGAAGTTCTCGAACGGAAGCTGGATCAAATTACCTAGTTTTATAGAGTCTGTGCCTGTTGATAACCCTGTGGACAAGCTGTGTATAAGTTGTGGATAGATTTCGAGTAAAAGTTATCCACATTTCTATCCACAAGGTTATCCCCAACTTATACACAGCTTTTGCACAGGCAATTTTCCTGGATAAAGATGTGATTTCAACTGGATACAGAGTTGTCCACTTTTTTGGTCGCCACCTATTACTACTACTATCTGTAAATATAAATAACTTCTTAATAAAGAAGAAGATTGCCCGGAGATTTCCAGCATGAGAGTGAAAGTCGACAAGGCCCAACTCAGTACCGCGACATCAAGATCCCAAGGTGCAATGACAGAACGCAATCTGGCTCAGATCGGCTTTAGAGCGTCTAAGGGTCAGCTTGAGCTAACTGCGGCAGATCGAGTTATCGCCATCTACTCGAGCTTCGAATGTGAAGTTATCGAAGAAGGCACCGTCTTCGTTCCAGCCAAACTCTTCTCAGACGTCGTGAGAGAGTTGCCTGAGGGTCAGGTCGAATTCTATGAAGAAGCGACTCAGGTGGTGCTTATAGCCGGCGAGAAGAGGGAGTTTACGATGAAGCTCCCGAAGATCGAGGATCGCTCGTGGCAAGAGCCTTTGCACTTCGATGGTGCGCTTGAAGTCGCCCTACCCTGCGACAAGCTCGCTTATGTTATTGAACAGGTCCAATTCTGCGTTGTTACGGATTCTCCTCGTAACTATGGCTCAGTTGGATATCTCCACCGTCCTAGCGATAAAAACCTACGTCTCGTTGGAACAGATGGCTACCGCCTCTCCTATGCAGAAGTGGACTTGGACCTTCCAGCAGAATTCCTGAAAACCGGAGTGTGTCTTTCAAAGCGTGCTCTCCAGGAATTGCAAAAGATGTGTTCAGAGGGATTCGCAGAGATCGTTCTCGCCATAGCGCCTGATCAGACCACTCTCGAAGCAAGACTGCCTGGATATCAGCTCTTCGTCAGACTTTCTGCCGTGCGTTATCCGAACTATTTTGGGGTCCTTCCGAAGAACAATGCGAGTGCCGTAAAGGTGCAAAGACCCTATCTCCAAAACGTCGCGAAACGCGTACTGCTAGCCTCGGACAAGACCCGTGCTTTGCAGTTGTGCTTTTCAGATTACTCGCTTACCCTTAGGTCGCGGACTCTAGGAAGCTCTGAAGGACAAGAAAGTATCGCATTGGCGGATTACTGTGACGGTAGTCGTGAGCTTGCGATCAATGGCAAATTTCTGACTGACGTATTCTCAACTATGTCGAGCGAAGAAGTGACGATCAACTTCGGATCTGATGAGGATCCCGTGGTTCTAGTTCCTTTTACAGAACCTGCCAGTTGCCACTCAATGCATGTCTTGGTGCCCATTAAAGAAAGCTAAAGGATGGATATGAGCGCGAATCCAGAATCGACAGGTGATTTATCTCGTCCCCAAACCGGTGGTCCAGAAAATCAGGGATATACTGCTGACAATATTCAGGTTCTTGAAGGTCTCGATGCCGTGCGTAAGCGCCCGGGTATGTACATCGGCTCGACTTCGGTCGATGGTCTTCATCACCTTGTGTATGAGATTGTGGATAACTCCATCGATGAAGCCATGGGCGGGCACTGCGATAAGATCGAAGTGACTTTGCACATCGATGGCTCAGCCTCTGTTCGTGACAATGGTCGCGGTATTCCAGTCTCAATCCACCCTAAAGAAGGTCGTAGCGCTGTTGAAGTCGTTATGACCGTTCTCCATGCCGGCGGTAAATTCGACGATAAGGCTTTTGCTTTCTCGGGCGGTTTGCATGGTGTGGGCGCTTCCGTTGTGAACGCTCTATCCGAGTGGTGTACGGTTGAAGTTCGTCGCGATGGCAAGGTGCATAAGCAAGCCTACCAGCGCGGTAAGCCCGATTCTCCGCTCTCTGTAATCGGTACTACCGATGAGCACGGTACCTACACGACATTTAAGCCCGATCACGAGATCTTTGCCGATACAACATTCGTCTTTGAGACGCTGACTCGCCGCCTTAAAGAACTAGCGTTCCTTAACCGCGGCCTGCACATCGTTCTCACCGATGAAAGAACCGATCAGGTTGCCGATCTTAAATTCGAAGGCGGCCTCGTCTCCTACTGTGAATTCCTTGCCAAGGGTAAAAACCCTTTGCACGATAAATCCCTTTATATTTTCGGCCAAACCTTCAATGACAGCCAACAGATTCTTGGCCAGGTTGAAGTTGTTTTGCAGTGGACGGATGCTTACAACGAAAGCATTTTCTCCTTCGTAAACAACATCAACACGATGGAAGGTGGTACTCACCTTACCGGTCTTAAAGCTGCGCTTACCCGCGTTGTGAATGGCTTTGCTGAATCCTCGGGGATGCTCAAGACCTTTAAAGACGGCATCACCGGTGAGGATATCCGGGAAGGTCTCGTCGGTATCTGTTCGGTCCGCGTGAAAAACCCTGAATTCCAGGGCCAAACCAAGACGAAATTGGGTAACGCCGAAGTTCGTACCTGGGTTGAAACGGTTGTGGCTGAGAAGCTTACCGATTATTTCAACGAGAATCCCTCGGTCGTTCGCCGCATCATTCAAAAAATCATCGATGCCGCTCGCGCGCGTATCGCTGCTAAAAAAGCCCGTGAATTGACTCGCCGTAAAGGTGCTCTCGATTTTGCCGGTCTTCCAGGAAAGATGGCTGACTGCCAATCGAAAGATCCTGCGGAGTGTGAACTCTTCCTCGTCGAGGGTGACTCGGCGGGTGGATCTGCGAAACAGGCTCGTGACCGCCGTGTTCAAGCTGTTCTTCCCCTACGCGGTAAGATCCTGAACGTTGAAAAAGCGCGTTACGACAAGATGCTGTCGTCGACTGAGATCAAACTCCTGATCAAAGCGATCGGCACAGGTATCGGTAAAGAAGACTTCGACATCTCGAAGATTCGTTACCAAAAAATCGTAATCATGACTGATGCGGACGTCGACGGCGCCCACATTCGTACCCTTTTGCTCACGTTCTTCTTCCGTCAAATGCCGGAAATCATAGAACGCGGCTACCTCTACATCGCGCAACCGCCTCTTTATAAATATAAAAAAGGCAAAGTTGAGCGTTATCTCAAAGACAACCGCGAGCTCCTGGAATTCTTGAGCGACACGGGTATGAGTAACCTCGAAGTCAAAGACTCGATGGCCCGCTCACTCGATAAAGTCGTTGTTAAGGGTTTGATCTCGAAGCTTGCGCGTTATACCGAGCTGCTTGATATGGCGACCAAGCGACGAGCGCGTGGCGTTATCGAATATCTTCTCGATCATTCGGATGTCGACGCCACAGCCGTTGCCACCGAAGAGGGTGCAACCACCCTTATGCAGGAAATTTCGAAGCACATCGACAGCCAGGGCTCACGCAGTCACGCTGTTGGTAGCGTTGTATTCGATCAGGAATACAGCCGCTATAAAGTGTTGATCGAAACCGTAATCAAAGACGTGCCTCGCGTATCTGTCATCGACGCCAACCTCTTTGCGAGTGGTGAAATGACAGAATTGCGCCGTATTCGTAAGCAGATCGAAGAGATCGCTGTCGCACCTTTCACCTTCGAAAGAATGGGTAAGGCCTCGACTGCAAAAGCTGAGATTGAAGATGATTCGGCTCCGGTCGGACCAAGTTCACGAAGCGGACGTTTGAATAGCCTTGAAGAACTGCGGGACTTTATCGTTGCTGAGGGCCGTAAAGGCGCTTACGTACAGCGATATAAGGGTTTGGGTGAAATGAACCCGGATCAGCTCGCTGAGACGACAATGGAAACGGATAAGCGTACTCTTCTCAAAATCGAAATCCAGGATGCGATTGAAACAGATCTTCTGTTCAGCTGTCTCATGGGCGACGACGTTGAGCCGCGCCGCGAGTTTATCCAGACCAATGCATTGAACGTCAAGAACTTGGACGCTTAAGGGAAGATCATGGAACACCAAAATGTGCAGCTGATTCATATCGAAGATGAACTGAAGACGTCGTTCCTCGACTATTCGATGAGCGTTATCGTCTCGCGTGCTCTTCCCGATGTACGCGATGGCCTGAAGCCTGTTCACCGCCGCGTTCTCTTCGCGATGCACCAGATGCGCAACTATTATAACCGTCCGTATTTGAAGTCGGCTCGTATCGTCGGTGACGTTATCGGTCGTCTTCACCCGCACGGTGACTCTTCGGTTTACTTTGCACTCGTTCGTTTGGCTCAAAGCTTTTCGATGCGATATCCATTGGTTGACGGTCAGGGTAACTTCGGTTCCATCGACGGCGATATGCCGGCTGCGATGCGTTATACCGAAGTTCGTCTGGAAAAACTCGCTGAGCAGCTCTTGTCTGACATCGAGAAAGACACTGTCGATTTCGGACCCAACTACGATAATAAAGAAGAAGAACCGCTCGTTCTTCCCACGCGTTTCCCTGCTTTGATCGTCAACGGCGCCAGCGGTATTGCCGTTGGTATGGCCACCAACATCCCGCCCCACAACTTGGGTGAGATCTTGGACGCGCTCTTGGCTGTTATCGAAGATCCTTCCGTTTCGATTGAAGATCTCATGCAGTACGTCCACGGTCCTGACTTTCCAACTGCCGGTCTGATCTATGGCCGCAGCGGAATTCAGCAGGCCTACCTCACGGGTCGCGGATCAATCAGCATGCGCGCCCGCGCTCATGTCGAAGATATGGCGAACGGCCGTCAACGCATTATCGTCACAGAACTTCCTTACCAAGTGAACAAGGCGAACCTGATCGAAAAGATCGCCGACCTTGTGAACGAAAAACGTATCGAAGGCATTAGCGATCTACGCGATGAGTCCGCTCAGGAAGAGATCCGCATCGTTATCGAGCTTAAAAAAGGCGAGATGGGCGAGATCCTTCTGAATAACCTCTTCAAACTCACACCGATGCAAACAAGCTTCGGCGTCAACACCGTGGCTCTCGTCAACGGTATTCCCAAGGTTCTAAACCTCAAGGAAATCCTCGAGCAGTTCTATTATCACCGTAAAGAAGTTGTCATTCGCCGTACCGCGTTTGAGCTTCGTAAAGCGGAAGAACGCGCTCACATCCTGCTTGGTTTGAAGATCGCGGTTGAAAACCTCGACGAAGTCGTTCGCATCATCCGCGCGTCGGCTGACAGCGATTCGGCGCAACTTGAATTGATCTCTCGATTCACTTTGAGCGAGATTCAGGCCAAAGCGATCCTCGACATGCGCCTTTCTCGATTGACCGGACTTGAGCGCGATAAGATCGCGAGTGAGTACGCGGAATTGATGAAAGTTATTGAGGATCTAAAAGACATTCTCGCAACCCCTGCCCGCGTTATCGCGATCATCAAGGAAGAGATTCTCGAACTCCGGGAAAACTTCGCTGATGAACGCCGTACCGAAATCGTGGCAAGTGATGCCGATGAATTCACGATGGAAAGCCTCGTGGCTGACGAAGAGGTGGCGGTTGCCATCACTCACGCCGGTTATGTGAAGCGCACACCTATCGCCGATATTCAGGCGCAAAAACGCGGCGGCAAAGGCCGTTCGGGTATGAAGACCAAGGCCGACGACGTGGTGCGTGATCTCTTCATCACTTCGAATCACCAGTCGCTCATGTGTTTCACCGACATGGGCCGCGTCTACGAACTTAAAGTATACCGTCTGCCAGAAGTTGCTCTATCCGGCCGCGGTGCTCACTTTGCCAACCTTATCAAGCTCACCGCTGATGAGAAGGTTGTCTCGGTTCTCCCGGTTAAAGAGTTCGTCGAAGGCAAATATATTCTTTCCGTCACCGCCCAAGGTTACGTTAAGAAAACTGATCTCATGGCTTATTCCAACCTTCGTCAGACCGGTATTATCGGCCTGAAACTCGAAGATGGCGATCGCCTGATCGACTGTAAAATCACTGAAGGGGATCAACACATTCTCCTCGCGACCAAACTCGGCAAAGCGATTCGCTTCGACGAGAAAGAGACAAGGCCTATGGGCCGCTCGGCTCGGGGTGTTACGGGTATCAAGTTCAGTGATAAAAATGATGAAGTCATCGGCGTAGCAGTCGTAAACAACACCGATTCGATTCTTTCGGTCTGTGAAAATGGTTACGGTAAACGCACACCGATCGAAGAATACCGTACGCAAACGCGTGCTGGTAAAGGTATCTACACGATCAAGGTCACCGAGCGTAACGGCCCGGTTGTCGGCATCCTTCAGGTTGCTGCAGACGATCACCTCATGGTGATGACATCAGGCGGTAAGGTCATGCGCTTTACCGTGGCAGAAGTGGGCCTCATCGGCCGTTTGACGCAAGGTGTTCGCCTCATGAACGTCGATGCCGGTGAGAAGATCATCAGCCTCGCCAAGATCCAAAAGATCGAGGGTGAAGACATTCAAGAGATCGGTGAAGAAGGTAAAGTGACAGCCATTGCTTCGGACGAAGCAGAAATCGAAGAAGCGGACGACGCGGACCTCGATGAGGGCGAAGACGAAGGAACGGAAGAATAAGATGCAGATCGATCGCCAGACCGTGGAAAAAGTAGCGCGCCTAGCCAATATTCACCTCTCGGAAGAAGATATTGAATATTATCAGGCGCAACTTGGGAATGTTTTGGACTATATGCAGCAGATTCAGTCGGCTGCCGACCAACTCCCCCCGGAATGGCGAGCGGATACTGCAGGGACTCCTTGTCCTGAGCGAATAGATGAGGCAAAACCTTCGACAGTAATTGAGAAGGTTCTGCAGAGCGCTCCGAAGGTCGTGGGCACTGCTTTTCAAGTACCTAGGATCATTGAGTGAGAGCTCTGGAGCATTCTGATGTCGAGTTTTGACCCCATCCAGATTAGCGCGACTGAGATCGCGAGCGCGGTAAATGAAGGAAGTCTCAAGGCTTCCGATGTCGCCTCAACCTTTCTGCAGCGCACCGAAGATCTGCATCGGGATCTCAATACTCACGTTTTCTGGGACAAAGAAGCGGTTTTTAACGAAACCGAAAAGCAGCTCGACTTCATCGAAGCGGCCCGCCGCGCCCAAAAGCACTTGCCGCTGGCCGGTGTTCCCATTGCCATCAAAGACAACATCATGGCTGAAGGACAGATTGTGAGCTGCGGCTCCAAGTTCCTTCAAAACCACCGCGCCGCCTATGATGCAACCGTTATCAAACAACTCAAACAAGCCGGAGCCATCCTCGTCGGTCGGACGAATATGGATGAATTCGGTATGGGTTCGTCGAATGAAAATTCGGCCTTTGGCCCTGTTCGTAACCCCTGGAATCGCGCCCACGTCTCGGGCGGATCCTCCGGTGGTTCGGCTGCTGCTGTTGCGGCCGGCATGGCGACGCTCGCCCTCGGTAGCGATACCGGTGGATCGGTTCGTCAGCCTGCAAGCTTTTGCGGTGTGCTTGGCCTCAAGCCGACCTATGGCGCTGTAAGCCGTTATGGACTTGTCGCCTACGCCTCTTCCTTCGATCAGGTGGGTGTCATCGGCCGTAATGCTAAAGACCTCGCCCGCACTTTCGATCTCCTGCGTGACCATGACCCCATGGATGCGACCTCGGTCGAAACCAATCAATACGAAAAAACCGAAGCTGGTCTGGATCGTCCTTTAAAGGGGATGACCATCGGCATCGCTGAAGATTTGCTCGCGGAAGGTCTCGATGAGGACGTCCGGAGAAGCTTCTACGCAAGTCTTGAGAACTACAAAGCTCTTGGCTGCATCATCAAATCCGTCTCTTTGCCGAATCTTCGCCACAGCATCCCCGCTTATTACATCCTGGCAACTGCCGAGGCCTCGTCAAACCTCGCCCGCTTTGATGGCATCCGTTTTGGAGTCCGCGCCCCAAAACCTGGGAACAGTCTGAAGGAACTCTATGCGCAGTCGCGCAGTGAGGGCTTTGGCCGTGAAGTGAAGCAACGCATCATGCTCGGGACTTATGTCCTCTCGTCGGGTTACTACGACGCCTACTATGCTAAGGCCAACCGCGTTCGGGAATTGATTCGCCGCGACTTTGAAGCGGTTTTCGCTTCAGGCGTCGATGTCATCGCCACCCCAACGGCACCGACCACAGCCTTTGCATTGGGCCAAAAGTCCCAAGATTCTCTCGCAATGTACCTAATGGATATTTATACGATTGCAGCCAACCTCTCGGGTATTCCCGCCCTTTCGCTTCCGATTGATCTTGATCAAAAGGGTCTGCCGATCGGTTTGCAGTTGATGGGCAAAGCTCATCACGAAGGGGAGCTGCTCAGGAGTGCCTATCAGTATGAGCAGTACAAGCGTTGGTCAGAGCGACCAAAGTTTTAAAGGTCTATTAGCCCGCTATGAGCCCGTCATCGGGCTCGAAATTCATTGTCAGCTAAGCACTGCCAGCAAACTCTTTTGCGCCTGCAAAACCGAGTTTGGCTCGCTGCCGAACCAAAACACCTGTCCCCTCTGTCTTGGGCTTCCCGGTGTTTTGCCCGTCATCAATAAAACCGCTGTCGACTACGCGATCCGCATGGCCCTTGCCATCGGTGCGACGATTCGCGAAAAGAGTGTTTTTGCTCGTAAACAGTACTTTTATCCGGATCTTCCCAAAGGCTTTCAGCTGACGCAATACGATCTTCCTTACTGTGAAAACGGTTCAATGCTCCTCGATAACGGCCGTACGGTTCGTATCGAACGCATCCACATGGAAGAAGACGCTGGCAAGAACATTCACGGTGACAATGCGAGTTACGTCGACCTTAACCGGGCCGGGGTTCCCCTCCTCGAAATCGTTTCGGCTCCTGACATGCACAGTCAGGAAGAAGCCGTTGATTATCTAAAGAAGATCCATGCGATCGTTCGTTACCTCGGAGTCTCCGACGGCAACATGGAAGAAGGTTCTTTCCGCTGTGACGTAAACATTTCCCTTCGCCGCCGCGGCGTGGAAAAGCTCGGCACCCGGACTGAGATCAAAAACGTAAACTCCTTTAAAAACGTAGAGAGAGCGATCTCTTACGAAATCATGCGTCAGGCGGATCTCCTCGATTCGGGTGAAAGCATTCGTCAGGCTACTCTGCTTTTTGATGCCGCCACGGGCCGCACTTCGATGATGCGTAGCAAAGAAGATGCTCCGGATTATCGCTACTTCCCAGAGCCTGATCTCGGCCCTCTTTATATTTCATCCGATCGCATCAAAGCCATCGCGGCTCTCATTCCTGAGCTACCGGAAGCCAAGAAAAAACGTTTCCAGGAAGCCTTTGGTATTCCCGAGGCCGATGCCGCGCAGCTCACCGAAGAAGCCGCCCTAGCCGCTTTCTTTGAAGATGTGGTCCTAAAGGTCGAGAGCAAAGTCGCACCGAAGATCGTAGCGAACTGGATCAACACCGAATTTATGCGCGAATTCAATAATCGCCAAAGCAGCTGGCAAAAGCCTATGCTCTCAAGCGATGCTTTAGCAGAGCTCCTCCGCTACCTCGGCGATGGAACGATCTCAGGTAAAATTGCCAAGACCGTCTTCGAGGAAATGCTCGAAAAGAAGGCTTCGGCGAAATCAATCATCGATGCCAAAGGCCTCGTGCAAATCTCCGATACCGGCGAAATCAATAAAGTTGTGGCCGATATCATCGCGCAGTTTCCTGATCAGGTCGCTCAGCATCGCGATGGCAAACCCAAGGTTTTTGGATTCCTCGTCGGGCAGGTGCTCAAAGTTTCTCAAGGTAAATTCAATCCGGCGCTGGTGAACCAATCGCTCAAGGATGCACTTGATGGGAACGCGTGAACTTTTAGAGGCAGACCTTCTCATAGAAAAGGCGTCTGGTTTTTTCAGCGACTTTTATGTGGAAGCGGGCCGTCTCGATCAGTCCGCTCCCTCCTATTCCTTCGGCAATTCGTCTTCGCTTTTTGATCTCGCGAGTCTGACGAAGGCCATCGCCACAGGGCCGCTCGTTCATCAATACATCCGTAGCCATGCGATCGACATCAAAGCCTCTCTCGATCATTGGGCTCCCGGAACCTGGCAATCTCAATTTTCATCCGAACTCATGAATCTCACGGCTGACGAACTTCTGGCTCATCGCTCAGGACTTCCGGCTTGGAGAAACTTTTGGATGGGCCATCTGAACGAAGGCCCTTCGCCAAAGTCTCATCTAAAAAATCCGATCATTCCAGAGACCTTCGAACGCATCAAAGCCTTGGGCGAGAAGACCGACGTCTACTCGGACCTGGGCTATATCCTGCTCGGATACGCACTCGAAGTCGCGACAGGCCACGGCCTCGACGAGCTTTGGAAGGCTTATTTAAAGCCTTTCGGCGTCGATTCCTCCGATCTCGGGTACCGCTCTTCACTGCGTGACGACGATGACCTTGTTCCCTCCGCTTTTTGTCCAGTTCGGGAACGAATGCTCCTGGGTGAAGTGCATGATGAGAACTGCGCGGCGCTTGGCGGCGTATCGGGCCACGCCGGTCTCTTCGGACGAGGTCCCGCAGTGGGAACCTACCTTCGGAACCTCTCTCATTCGAACGAAGGACTCGCCTATTTGCAGGCGAATCAAAAAGAACT
>SEDW01000415.1 GCA_004193325.1 Pseudomonadota bacterium
AGCATCGAGAGCTTGCTCAATACGCTGTCGCGGCTCTTGAAGATGAATTCGTAGGTGCGGAAATGGGGTTCGACCGCTGTGTTGCGGCTGATCGATGCCAGCACGCAGCCGAGTTGCTCAGTCGTGTCAGTGACGAGCGATTCCGGGAGATTTTTTGAGTAGGGCTCACTGCAAGCCGTGAGACCGATACAGGCGACGAGTAGGGCGCTGACAAGTTTCATAATTTCACCTCATTGTGGCCTATATAGCACAGCTTTTCTTAAAGCCAAGAATGGATTTTTCTAGTGAGTCTAGATTAGCATGTTAACGGGTCTGGAGCGTTGTCATAAGGGCTTTTCGAAGGCAGTTTTCCTACAAATCTGACAGTTTTCTCTCACGTCAGACGATTATCAAGCCAAAGTGATTTAGATGAATGGGAGTAGAAAAGCCTGATTGTATAGTCCTTTCATAAAATTGCGCTGGCAAATTCAGTTCAAGTTGTTTACTAACGCCTAGCTAGGTATACTCGTCGTTCAATTTTGTTTGGGGAACTATTATGAAAAAGCTTCTCGTTGTTGTTGGCCTTTCTGCGATCGCTATGGCTGGCAAATGCAGCTCTGATAAGGCAAAAGAATCAGAAACAAAAACTCAGGAAGAATTTCCTGTAAAAGAAGAATCACAAGTTCCAGCTGAAGAAGTTCCTTCTTACGAGCAACAAGAAACACCAACTTCTGCTCCAGTTGAAGGCACACCAGCTCCAACTGAGTCGACTCCAGCTCCTACTGATACAACTACACCGACAACTCCAGCTCCTACAGCTCCAGCTCCTACTGGCAACTAAGCCAAATGTGGAGGAAGGCTTCTGGTAACAGGGGCCTTCGTTTTTTTTGGCCTCCTCTTTACGAACTATTTTTCGCTAAAATTCTTCGAAATCTTTCCCAATAAATACTGTTCCCCATCATCTCCATGAATTAGCCTTTCCGAGACCACTGTGGTCCAGGACTGCGAGCCCTTTTTTTCGCTTGTCAACGGAATATGATCTGTCTATAGAAGCACCCTAGTTAGGCCCTTAGCGGAATCTCCCCTAAGTTCTTGACTCCTAGAGGGTTTAAGGTTCTTAGCCAAATGGCCAATAACCTTTAGATTTGAGCGCTTCGGTGCTCCTGATGCCCGCCTAAGGTCTTTAAACTTTGTTCAAACGGGTGGGATTATGAACCAGACTGAAAATGCTGCACCAGACGTTGCTGAGTCGTTTGACGAACTTTACTTCAAACGTCTCCTCAGCCGTGCAAACCGAACCATCACTAACGTTAGACGCATCGACGTTGATGAATTGCTCGAGCTTGCTTTCGTTGATGGCACTCTCAAGCCTTTTGCAGAACGTCTCCTCCGTTCGCGACCAGAGCTAAAAGAAGATGTCGAAAGAGCGCTTGAAGAACTCACTTCTGTTTAATTTATGCTTAATAGGCGGTGCCGAGAGTCAAGAAATTGCTCTGAACCGCTAGAACTTATTGAATTACTCTGATTTATGGTGTAGTTAGCGTATCGTTGACGACAAAACCGATGCAGAGAATTGAGGTTAGTATGGCTCGTTATAATGGCCCCCGTCTAAGAATTATGCGTTCCCTTGGGGTGCAACTACCAGGTCTTTCCAGCAAAAAGTGGGATGAGCGCAAAGCGTATCCACCAGGAATGCACCAAGGTAAACAGCGTAAGAAATTGTCTGTTTACGGTACACAGCTTCGTGAAAAACAAAAACTCCGTTTTAACTACGGTATGGGCGAAAAACAACTTCGTCGCTTCGTAGATATGTCCTTCCAAAAACGCGGTAATCCAGGAGAGAACCTTGTTCAACTCCTCGAGAGCCGTTTGGACAACGTTCTATTCCGTGCTGGCTACGCTCGTACAATCATCGCTGCTCGTCAGTTGATCGTTCACGGCCACGTAGTTGTAAACAGCCAACGCGTTGACAAGCCTGCTTTCATCGTTAAGAAAGATCACAAGATCGCGATGACTGCTAAAGGCGCTAAGTTCACACACGTCATCGCAAGCCTTGAGCAACCAGCTCTAGCTCGCCCTGAGTGGGTTGGCTTCGATGAAGGCTCTAAAGTAACAACAATCGTTGTTCAGCCTACACACGAAAGCATTCCTTTCCCGATCGAAATCGGTCAGGTTATCGAATTCTACAGTAAGTGATTTTTTGACTTAGTTAACGGTTCGCCAAACTTAAGATCCATCGGATCTTTGCTTGATCTTGAGACGTTGACAGCGAAAATAATCACCGCCGGTATACTTATCGGCTTCAATACAAAAATTGAGAGGCCCACGACACGTTCGTGGGTCTCTTTTTTTGCGTTGCAGATTATTGGACAGCGTTGATTTTACCTGGGCGATTCCTCTCCGACATACAACTAACCTTTTGTATTGGAGAGCCAGATGAACATGATTATTCCCCAGGGTGACGAGCTTTTAGCAAGGCTTCGTCTTCGAAAGTATGGCGGCGGTAAATATTCGGTCCGTTACCTCAGTTATTTGACAGGCAAATACAAGTGTGTGAGCGTGAGGAAGTCTGGGGTGTTCACCTCCAAAGAAGCGGCTACTGAATGGGCTCGCATCAACCTACGCGATTTCCTTGTCAAAGAATTTCAAACGCTAGAAAGGCAGAACTGGCGAACAAACGCGAAGATCGTTGAACGGTTCAATGAATACTCGCTGTGGAAAATCGAAGAACAACCAAGGTCTGCAAAACAAGATCTTTCGATGTTGAGTAACTTTGGGATTCCTTTCTTCATCTGCGAGCTAAAGGAACACAATCCCAACACCTGGGGCGAATTTGGGGAGGAGCTTCAAACTTGGTTAAAGAAGACTGCCAAAACTCGCAAAGGCGAAACCCTCGCGGTCTCTTCAGCCAACAAGATAATCAACAGCTTGAACCATTTCCTGAAATGGATGCGGAGAAAAAAGTACATCGAATATGGAAACTTTCGTCCTTTCGAATCCTTTGACCAGAGGAAGCAAAATCGTAGGACAGAGAAAGATCTAGTAACTGAAGAAGTCTTTCTCGCGATTCACAAAATAATCTCAAACCAAGAAGGTGGAAAACTTTTTGCCGATATGTGGTGGGTTCAGCGAAAATGCGGTTTTCGGGTGAGTGAGCTACTCGGGCTAATGTTCTACTGGCTGTCCGATGAATGTCCGGATTTTATCAAGGAGGAATTTGAACCTCGTGGTTTGAAAATTTACGGGTCATTGTACTTGGAATCGCAACCAGCGAAAGCATACATTTCAAGAGTTGACGGCACAATCGAACGTACTGCTTTAAAATGGCGAGACTGTATAAGCCATGAAAATGCTCGGACTGTTCCGATCTTGGAAAAAGAAACTTGGAAGATACTGGTGAAGAGATACGGTGTGCAGTGCGAGCTGTGGGATGAGAAAAAATTCGGACCAGTTAAGGACGCCTATTTGTTATTTGATGGAGCGCAGCGGAATACCTACTTAGAGAGGATAAACCAGGCTTATAAACAGCTTGGACTGAAGGGAGGAGGGTCGCACGTTTTAAGACATTCCCTAAGCACTGAGTGGGGTATTATGAAGATTAACGACAAGGTAAAGGAACTTGTCTTAGGACATAAGGAAGATGCGCGTAAAGCTTACGATCATTATGCGGGGAAAATAAACGCGGAGAGAGCTAAGGCAGCTCCTATGAAACGCTTT
>SEDW01000416.1 GCA_004193325.1 Pseudomonadota bacterium
TTGAATTTGAACCGTCCTGTCTCGACTGACAAAATCCGGATACAAAAAAGCAGAAGCCTCCCGCTGGGGAAGCTTCTGCCTTTTGCATGAATTAATTCAAAGTCGCTGTCAGGCTGATCGGCACTTTAAGAGCCTTTGAGACCGGACAGTTTGCCTTGGCGCCTGAAGCAATCTCCTGGAACTTTTTGTCATCGATCTCAGGGATCTTAGCGCTAAGGGTCAGCTTCACGTCTTTTATGGCAAAGCCTGAGCCTTCTTTGTCCATGGAAACCTTGGCGTTGGTCTTGATCTCAGTCGCCTTGAACCCCGCTTCAGCGAGAGCAAAGGCCAGAGCCATCGAAAAACAGCCTGCGTGAGCCGCGCCGATCAATTCCTCAGGGTTGGTGCCAGGACCGCCTTCAAAGCGAGCTGTGAAGCCGTAAGGGGCATCCTTGAGGACTCCACTTTGGGTGCTGATCGCGCCCTTGCCTGTTTTGCCATCGCCATTCCATAAAACGTCCGCTTGCTTGGTGATCATCTTGAGACTCCTTGATGTTTGCTGAAATCGATTTCGTTTCTTTCAGAGTTCCATCAAGCCTAAAGTTCGGGGGAAAGACAAGACTGCAAATAGCCGTAGGCCTCCGATCCTCAAAGGATCGAAGGCCTTGCGGAGATTTATGAAAATATATTAAGCGAGAATTGGGGAGATTTCCTTAAAGGTCGGCCAGTGTTTTCGGACCATACGTTCCGTTGGGAAAATGTCGTCGAAGCAGCGCATCAACATGCTGCCGACCATATTCTCTGAGGTATACGGTGCTCCGCTACTGTCGATTGTGCCGATTGCATCTTTCGTCGCCTGAGGCACCATGTTGTTGCCCACAAAGCCGATGCGGCCCGCTTTCGGAACATTGCCGTTGATGAACATCATGCCCATGCAGAGCGCGTGGTCACGGCCTGGAGATTTCACCGTCACGGTCTTGCCCGAAGCGTCGACGATATTGATGTCCTGCACTGCGGGGTTATAGGGCGAACGGGCAAATTCCTGACCGACGACGATCATCACATCGTTTTGTAGATTGGCAGCTTTGATCCAGGCCCAGAACTGGGAGATCGAGGCCCATTTTGCCGAAGCGTTGCGGGCGGTCGTAACATCCGCGCCCCCACCGTGAAGGTCGTCACCAAAGGCATCGATGGACATGCCGTTGGCAAGGCCGGTCTTGGCAAGGATGCCTGCGAGAATAAGTTTTTCCTTGAATCCACCGTCGCCGTTCGCCACGTTGCCTATCGCTGCCTTGTCCGCACAGCCGGCGATCAGTTTGGTGATTTCACCCTGGGCCAGCATCGCTCTTAAAGCCGTGATGTCGGCCTGGGCTGCTGACAATTCCGGAAGGCCGGTTTTCAGCGTATTCAACTGGTAGCTGGAATTGGCCTCAAGGCTTGCCTCGGTGATGACTGAACTCATGCCGGGCTTTTTAAAACGATTTTTCAGTGTGTTCCAGATCGGATCGAGACCGTCTTTAGGAATCGTGTTGACGTCGCTTGTGATCACTTTGAATTCATCGATGGAATTCGCTGCCACCGGCGTAACGTCGGTAACGCTGTGGGTCTTGTTGCCTCGGGTGAGAACCATGGGGTTCAAACGTTTGTCCGTGCGCATGAACTGGGTCACGCCCATTGACCACTCGGGAGAGATCGAGGTGGAACCGGCTCCACGTTTTTGCAGAAGGGCAGCCACGTTATGGTCGAGGGATTGCGAAGTGCCTTCGACCAGACACATTTCATTGGCCATGGGCGCCAGGAATTTCAAGTAGTCATGGAGAACAAGCCCACCCGCCTGAGTGTGCGTGTTCAGAAGGGGATTGTTCGATTGCACCGGAGCGCCGTTCTGAAAAAATCCTGTCGGCCAGCTACCGGGTTTGATCGGTTGCAGGAGGCCATTGGCTGCGCCGCAGGATGAACCGAAGTGGATGTAGATCAGAAATTTGTTGCTCTTGGGATGCGGGGCATCCTCTTCTGCAAAGAGTCGATTATTCATGAACGCGGTCATGGTGGTGGCCGCGACTCCGGATTTCAAGAGATTCCGCCGATTGATCGTCATGTGTCACCTCAGTAAATGAAAACCAATGGGTCCATGGTTAGCGCGATGCAGAGTCCGATGTAACCGTTGCGCATGCCGGCATTTTTATCTTTGTTTGCAGCCACAACTTCTGCAAAAGAAGTCGCATAGGTTTCGGCATCGACCGAGACTGCGATGGGAGTGCCAGTCACGCCGAGAATTCTTTTCATGAATTCATTGATATCAGTCGCTGTGGGTTTGTCAGCTTTAATGAGAATGTTCGCGGCTAGATCAGAGGCCTTGAACTTTACAAGCTCGGCATCGACCAGACTGATGCATTCCCGGCTCAAGGCAGAGCGTAAGGTTCTGGTGTAGTTGAGAGTCAGGTTCGCCGGCGGGTTGATGTTCGATGGCGCTCGATTCATGCGCGGCGAGCCCAGATCGAAAGCGCCCATGGCCACTCGTTCATCCTTGGTAAAGATTGAATCCGTGCAGTCCGCGGCAACGATGGGTTTAGTCTTTTCGCAGTGCATAAAGCCGTAGGCTTTTCGAGAAAAGACGTTTTGATAATATAGGGTGAGACCACGCGCATCGAGAAAACGCATCGCGCTCCCGGTCTCGGGCACAAGCTGCAAAACCGTGTTGTCCGAGTCCCCGGAGTTGATATCGTCGGTCGGAACATTGGTGATGGGGCCGCCCGTGCCGTCTGCGCCAGACGTTAGAGTGCCTTTTTTCGTAGGCTTTCCTGAACTGCAAGCCGCAAGAAGCAAAAGGCTGATGAGGAGACATTGCGATTTAAACTGTTTCATCATTCCACTCCTTTGGGAGTTAGAAATTCAGGCGAGAGGACCATCGCTTTGATGACCGTCCGCAGATTCTTTGACGAAGTCTTGAAACTGTCGACCCAGGCTGGAACCTTGTTCTCGAGTTCGACCGTGCTGAGCTTTCTGCCGTTTACAAATTCGAAGGCGCGGCGAATGCTGCAGTCATCAAAGGTGTCTGATTCCGCAAGGATTTTGCCAAACGCGATCGCGCCCGAACCTTGCGAACCGTTGAAGCGTCCGGTGTCGTTTACATCCTTGCCATTATCGTAAATGAAGTTGTTCACCCCGGTCGTTGGCCAGCGGTTAAAGAAGGCTGCCATTGGCTCGAGAGATTTATGGCAGTAGGTGCAATAGGTTCTCTTTGTCAAATCCGGATTGGAATCACTCGGATCAGCCTGAGCCCCATCTGGAACCGTAAATTTTTTGCAAAGAAATGTTTCGTAAGCCTTGTTAGCTTTCGCTCGGCGGCCGTTGGTCAGGATCTGAAAAGCAGGTGTGGTCAGGATACCGGCATGAGCGGCACTGCGGTTAACCCAGTGATGCTTTCGATCGGTCCGATCGCCAGGATTAAAGATTGGGTTTGAGATATCAGCGATGCCGCCGCCTGGAAAGTTGGCCCAAAGATCTTTGCCTTGGCCTGCGAGAAAGTAGGCGTAGGTGCCAGTCATAATCGTCGAAGGCGAGGTGACGACTTCACTGAAGGGTTTGTCTTCAGCAACGACGTGACTGATGATGTAGCCGGGTTCCATGGAAATGTCGTAGCCGACTTCGTCCATCACCGCATCGAATGCTTGGGCATTTCTGAGGTTACAGTTGATGAGGGCTGGGCCGCACACCAGGGTTTGACGGTCACAACAGAATCTTCGCAGGTCGGAGAGGTTTCCTGAGCAATGGTCAGGATCTGCTGCCAAAGCGCTTTTGTGCCGGCTTGAATGGGTTTGGGATTTTGCGTGTCAGCGCCGAAACCATCGACCGCCGCACGCTTAAGCTGAGCCACCATACCGCCGGCATTCGCCCAGACAATCAGAGGCGCGTCCGCGCACTGAGTGATCCCGATTTCCATAGGACCTTTGCCATGACTCTCAATATATTTTGTGAGATAGGCCACGTTATGGCCCGGTTCGTCGGATGTTCCGAGACCGTTCCAGTTGGTGCGAGAAAAAATACCCTGAAAAGCGTTGCCTTTGGTATTTTTCAAAGCATAGACATCGATAGGCGATTGCATGCCGAGCAGCTTGGTCCAGAATTGGGCAAAATATTCGACGAAGTCCGGACTCTTTGAGAGTTGGTCGGCGAGTGCATCGAGAGTAATCTGTTCATCTATGAATTTCTTACGGAGATCAGCTGAGAGCGGTTTGCCGGTCAGCGCAATCGAGACCTTTTCAGCCTGACGGAGCTTGACCATGTCGACGGCAGCATGAAGTGGGCTTGCCAGAGTTGCAAGAAGACCCAATGTAGCCAGATAACGTTTCGCCATATTCTCTCCCCAAATTCAGTCTGGCTTTCGAAGCCAGCCTTACTAGATCGGCGAAATTCGCTATGAAATTAACGTCCTGAAGAATTTTGCGAAATTAAGCTTTAGGATTAGCGAGTTAGAATTTTGATTTTTTCTCAATTGGGAGTAAGATTTGCGCCGGCCCTGATGAATCGGATCTGGAGAGACATGATGAAAACGAATACCCTAGTCAGCGAATGGCTGCCCGCCCGCCAAAGTTCAAAAAAACTTGTGATCGTCCTTCACGGGCGAGGAGATTCTCCCGCTGGATTTCGCTGGATGCCCGAAGTGATGGGTCTCGATGACGTCAACTATTTACTCGTTCGTGCACCGGATCGTTACTACACAGGCTATAGCTGGTACGACCTGCCGCCCGATCAGGGCCCTGGCATATTTCGTTCGCGGGATCTCCTGGATAAGCTGATCGAAGAAGTGATGGCAGAAGGATTTAAAACGGAGGACATCATCCTCTTTGGATTTTCGCAAGGCTGTTTGATGACGCTCGAATGGGGCGGTAGGACCCGGCTTAAATTCGCTGGATTTATCGGAATATCCGGCTACTGCTATGATCCCGAAAAACTCGCCGAAGACATGTCGGAGGAGGCAAAGAAAGCTAGATGGTTGATCACTCACGGCACGCGCGATGCGGTTCTAGATTTCGCGGTGAGCGAAGGGCAGGTCAAGTATTTGCAAGCTAAAGGTCTGCCGCTCGAATTTCATTCCTTCGTCAAAGAGCATACGATCGATGATCGGGATGAGATGCCTCTTCT
Organism: Pseudomonadota bacterium; assembly: GCA_004193325.1. Lineage (GTDB taxonomy): Bacteria > Bdellovibrionota_B > Oligoflexia > Oligoflexales > Oligoflexaceae > Oligoflexus. The sequence goes on from SEDW01000416.1 coordinate 5,125, forward strand.
TCGATCCTGGATAAAAAACTCCTTTTCGTGACAAGGGATTCGTTCTCATTTATCAATTTAACATATGAGAATCGTAGATAAAAATATCATCTACGTCACGGCCATCGAGCTCTTTTCATGCTAGACTTTCCGAACAAGGTTTGGCGCGATAAGGGAGGGTGGGACGGATGAAGTTAGTCGTTATTCCGATGCTTGGGGCTTTGCTTGCGTTTGAAGGTTGTAAATCGGTTCGCACGGTCCGGGCTGGCGACAATGAAGCAAGAGACAATGGAATCGAGGTTCAATCAAGCAGCGAAGCGAAGGACGGAACAATCGTCGTTCGCGAAGAGTGGGAACCGAAATTCGTCGACGAGAAAGGTCCCCCTCAAGGCAGCCTCAGCCTCGCGGCCGGAGTTGTAACCAATCAACTCACATCGGGTCAGGAGCTTACCCCAGGTCAAAGTCTCAAGTCTGCCGATGGGCGCTTTACCCTTACTTTCCAGGCTGATTCCAACCTCGTCCTCTACTATCGCAATAATGCCATCTGGGCTTCAAATACTGCTGGGCAAAACGCCACGCAGGTCATCTTCCAGCCAGATGGTAATCTCGTCATGTATCGGCCAAACAAAGTTCCAGTCTGGTCACCCAATACTTATAACAAAGGGGCGAACGTCGCCCGCTTGCAAAATGATGGCAACTTCGGAGTGTACACGGCTGCCAACGTAGCTCTCTGGACGAGCGGGACAGGCGGTGTTCCCCCGGCTGTGCCAGCAGATAAGCGGCCTATCGCCATTGGAAAATTCGGACCGAAAATCGCCTGGCCTATCATTCCCATCCATTCCGTTTTGCTGCCAAACGGCAAAGTTTTCAGCTTTGGCAGCAACGCGCAAGGTGTGCAAGGAGCTCAGTTCAATTACGATATCTGGACTCCGGGCGCTGGCACTGCAGCAAACTCGCATCAGCTTCTGCCGAACCAAATCGGAACTGATATTTTCTGCTCAGCGCCTCTTCTGATTCCAGCCACTGGAAACGTGTTAATACCGGGAGGTGACGGCCGACCTCAAGGCAACTATAACCTTGGTATCAAGGACACTCTGGTGCTCAATCAGGGCAATCAAACGCTCGTTCGAGGACCCTACCTCGCGAATGGCCGCTGGTATGAAACAGCGACTACGTTGCCGAATGGAGAGATCCTGGTTCATGGTGGTATCGATGGCAATCGGGTGGCGATCACCGCTCCCGAA
>SEDW01000417.1 GCA_004193325.1 Pseudomonadota bacterium
GGCGCTTCGACGGAAGACGCGATGATGAAGTCGGGATTTTGCTGCGCGAGGATCTCACTGCTGATTGGTGCCCAACCCTTGAAATTGATGTCACGCAGAATGTTATGAAAGCCCGAGCGCTCCATAATATCGTCGATGATCGTTTCCGTTCCGGGGAGAATATCGCTGCTTGCGTATTGCAAAACCTTCGGTCTCTGTTTGCACTTCGCCTGATTCGCAATCGCCTTATCGATCGTCGTTTCCATCGAAGCGACTAGAACCTCTGCTTCTTTATCCTTGCCAGTGAGTTTACCAAGCTCAAGAATGTTGGCTTCGATATCCTTCAAGCCGCCAAATGACTTCTGGATCTGGACATTTACTTTAGCAGCCTTAAGTTGTGCTGCGACCTCAACGGAGGTGTAGCTCGCGATTATGACGAGGTCCGGTTTGAGGAGAAGCAGGCTCTCGATGTTCTCCCCGACCCGGCCTTTCACGCTTGGAGGCAGCTTCTCGATAAAGCTGTAGCGGGGGTCCACGGCGAAGGTCGAAACCGCAATCAGCCGCTGCTCATCACCTTTTAGGAGCTGCAAAAGGATTTCGTCACTACCGACTGTTCCCGAGGCAATGCGTTGGGGGAAAGTGGCAGCGTTTAGGCCGGAGCTTAGAAAAAGGCTTAATATCGCGGAATGTAATAATCTTTTGAGCATGCGCAAACCCGACGTTGATGAGGGATGATCTTTAGGATCTATCACGCGGGGCCCTGGACTGACAAGCAACTCGCATCCTAAGCAGAGGCGCGGTAGGATAAGGGAGCTTTTCGCAGAAATTATGCCGTAATGGCTGCACTGGCTTCTGTCGTTTTTAATGCAAGGATTTTGAAAAATGAAAGTAGCTGAGATTCGTTCCCGATTTCTCAAATTCTTCGAGAACCACGGCCACAGTGTTCAGGACAGCTCTTCGCTCGTTCCGAGCAACGACCCGACCCTGCTCTTCGTGAATGCGGGTATGGTTCAATTTAAAGATGTATTCCTTGGCAAAGACCGCCGTGCCTATACCCGAGCCGCGACCTCACAAAAGTGCGTTCGTGCCGGTGGCAAACATAACGACCTTGAAAACGTGGGTTACACCGCGCGTCACCATACGTTCTTCGAAATGCTTGGCAACTTTTCCTTCGGTGATTACTTTAAGCAGGACGCGATTCGTTATGCTTGGGATTTCATCACCAAAGAATTGAAGCTGCCAGTCGATAAGCTCTACGTCACCGTTTACAAAGACGATGATGAAGCGGCTCTGATTTGGGAAAAGGAAATTGGTGTTGATCCGAAGCGCATCTATCGCTTCGGTGAGAAAGACAACTTCTGGTCGATGGGCGACACCGGTCCCTGCGGACCTTGTACCGAACTCTTCGTCGACCGTGGAGCAAAGTACGGCTGCGGCAAGAGCACCTGCGAAGTCGGCTGTGATTGCGATCGCTACATGGAATTCTGGAACCTCGTGTTCATGCAATTCAATCGCGATGCTGAGGGCGTCCTTCATCCTCTTCCTAAACCATCGGTTGATACCGGGATGGGTCTTGAGCGTATTGCCTCGATTCTCCAGGAGACCGAAACCAACTACGAGATCGACAGCTTCATCGGGATTCTCGAAAACATCGCGAAGCTCGCGGGCCACAAGTACGATCCTAAAGGGACAAGCAATTTCCCTTACCGCGTGATCGCTGACCATTCCCGCGCGATGACCTTTCTCATCGGCGATGGCGTCATGCCTTCGAATGAAGGCCGTGGCTACGTCTTGCGCCGCATCATCCGCCGCGCTGTGCGTTATGGCAAAAAAATTGGTCTGGAGCGCACTTTCCTTGCTGAAACTTGCGGCTACGTCATCGATCAGATGAAAGATGCGTATACCGATCTCGAAGGCAAACGCAGTTTCATCCTTCGCGTTGTCCAGGCTGAAGAAGAGCAATTCCTCAAGACTCTCGAGCGCGGCCTCAATCTTCTCGATGAAGAAGTAGCCAAACTCGGCGAAAGCAAAATGCTTTCGGGTGAAGTTGCTTTCCGCCTCTATGATACCTTCGGTTTCCCGATCGACCTGACTCGCGTGATCTGCGAAGAGCAAGGCCTTACCGTGGATGAGCCAGGTTTTGAGCAAGCGATGCTTCGGCAGAAGACTCAGTCTCGTCAACATTGGAAAGGCGGAGCTGCAGGGGACAACACGCTCGACGATCTTTTCAAAGAGATTGCGAACGAAGTGCGTGAGAAAAATTTGAGCCTTGGCTTTGTCGGCTATGACGCCAACGAAACCGAAGAGGGTCGTCTCATTGCTCTGATTCAGGAAAAAGATGGCAAAGTTGTGCGCTGCGATTTCGCGGGCAGCGATGCTTCCGACTATCTCTACGCGATCTTCGACATCACGCCTTTCTACGGGGAAGGTGGTGGCCAGGTCGGCGACAAGGGTTCTATCAAGGGTCACGGCTTCGAAGGCGAAGTCTTCGATGCGAAAAAACCTGCCGACGGTTTGACTGTCGTGCACGTAAAACCGATCAAAGGCACCATGAAGGTCGGCGAGTCCTATCTTCAGGCAACCGACCTTGGTCTTCGCTCCCTGACCGCTCGTAACCATACAGCGACTCACATGCTGCACTGGGCTCTGCGCCATGTCCTGGGCGATCACGTGAAGCAGGCCGGCTCTTTGGTCAATCCAGAGATGTTCCGCTTCGACTTCTCGCACTTTCAGGCCGTGACGGAAGAAGAGCTGCAAAAGATCGAAGATTTGATCAATGAGCGCATCTTCACAGACCTTCCTGTCTCGAAAAAAGAGATGAAGAAGGAAGAGGCTGTTGCAGCCGGCGCTATCGCAATGTTTGGCGAGAAATACGGTGATCGCGTTCGTGTCGTTCGCGTTGGCGGATTCTCAACCGAACTCTGCGGCGGTACTCACGTGAGTTCCACAGCGGAGATCAACCTCTTCAAGATCGGCTCGGAGAGTTCAGTAGCCGCCGGCGTTCGCCGTATCGTGGGCTACACATCGAAGTATGCTTTTGATTACCTTAAGGGCCGTGAGCAGGAAGCGAAGCTCGTAAGAGCTAAGCTTAAGGCCGTAAGTTTTGAAGATGTCGAAGCCAAGATCGATCGCCTCGTGCAGTCGGAACGTGATCTCAAAAAACAAATCGACAAGTTCAAGTCGGGCCAGCTCGCAGGACAGATCGATTCGATTATTGAGAAGGCTGAAGTCGTCAAGGGCACCAAAATCGTGTCCTTCCTTTGTCCCGAGGACGAATCCGGAGTCAAGACTTTGCGTGACCTGAGCGAGCAGATCCTCGCCAAGGCACCGGAATCGGTCGCTATCCTCGGCATGCAGCAGTCGGCGCTTGGCAAAGCTTTCCTCCTGATCTCAAAGGGCAAGAAAGCTCCAGCCGCAGTCAACGCTCAAACCGTTGTCAACTCGGTGGCTCCCCTGTTTAACGGCAAGGGCGGCGGCAAAGCGGAGATGGCTCAGGCTGGTGGCGACAAACTCGAGGGCCTCAAAGAAGCTCTGGCTAAAGCGCCAGGACTCATTAAGGAAAGCCTCGCTTAATCACATGACTTCATAGAAAAGGCTCCTCAGGAGCCTTTTTTTGCTTTCGATCAGAAGGAACTGGCTTTGACTAAGATTATTTCCTGGAACGTAAACGGCATTCGCGCTGTTCTAAAAAAGAATTTCATGGAATTT
>SEDW01000418.1 GCA_004193325.1 Pseudomonadota bacterium
CGGATCCTTTTTGCCGATGACCTTGATCCCAAGGCCCTCATCCCGAATATCAATCGAGAGACCCAGCGCTTCGCGATTGATGGCAATGTGTTGATCATCGAGGGTGACGTCGAGGCCCTGAAGGAGGGGCAAAAGTCTCAGCATCGTTCCGACCGCGATGCGGCCACGGCGATCCCCAGCAAGGGCGGATTCCACCGCCTGGTCGTCTTTGGTTGGCGAGACGGCGAATTCTGCCAGTCGATGACTCTGGCTCAAGGGAATGGTTAAGAGGCGCTTCTCCTGACCCTCGTGCAGAACATAACGCTCAAAGGTCAACGCGCCCTCTCTCCGAGCGAACGCGTACTGCAGGGTTCCGCCAGCGGTCTTCGCCTGCGGCAGCTCCTGACCCTGTTCTTCGGCCCTTTTCAGAGCAATGATCGCAGCTGTAACATGATGGCAGGGATCGATTTTGCAGGCACAGTCTTTGGACCAGTCCGCATCAGCGGGCCAGAAGGTGATGAGAGTGCTGATAGTCCTGGCCCTCTCGTAGACACGCAGACAGATCTCGTCCGCAGTCCGACGATCGCCACTGACAGCATCTTGCCTGGCAAGCTCCACGCCGCGGGACCAGATTTCCTTTGAGGCGTCTTCACGAATCGTCTCAAACAGCTCGTCCATATCTCTCATCCCTCAAGAAAAAATTTTCCAACTCAAGCAGTACCTGATTTTGGTCCCTCTTCTCAAGAAACGTCTCACAGATGTTGGACGAAAAGATGCCAATTTGTTAAGATCGCAAAAAGCACAGCCACAGCTCTGTATGGGAGAGGACCATGGACGGTTCCCGTGAATTGCCACTTACGCTCAGGCTTGACGATCAAAGCTTGGAGATTTTGGAGAATTTGGCGGCAACGCAGCGATGCAGCGTCGACGAATACATCATGAGTCTTGTGCGACGGGCGGTCCGTTCTGAACAGAAGTTGAGAAAACCCAAGACTTTGGATTCTCACGACGCTCCTCTCGATGCCTTTCTTCCCGAAGGGGCGGACCCTTTTGCGCCAGTCAGTCATGGCGATAATGGATTGGCGAGTACGTTTGCCGATGTCCAGACGAGAATGCGCTTTGCGGGAACGCCGAGCATACTCCGTGACATCGATCCTTGATGGATCCGATTAATTTGCGTCCAGGTAACAAACCCCAAGCGGTATCGGGCAAACCGTATTGTTGATCGGGTTACCCTGGGCGTAGACGTAAAGACCATTCAGCTTCCCAAGCGGTTCGAGAGAACTCACCAGGTTTCCATCCAAATACAAAGTTTCCAGCGAGGTCAGCTCCGAAAGGGGCGAGACATCGTCGATAAAATTTTGCGTCAAATCCAGATTTTTCAGATTCGTGAGATTCGCCAGGGGGCGGATGTTGCGCAAATCATTATTAGCCAGAATGAGTGATTCAAGCTGAATCAGGGGACTGATCGGACTCAGGTCCTCGATGAATGGCATCGCCTGAGATCCTGAGAGGTCGAGTTTTTTCATTTTGGAAAGCTTGGTTTGAGCGTCATGGCAGCCATCGATGCGAAGCGCCTCGACGCCAGCAATCTGGATGAGACGCATGACTGTCGCGCCACCGGACCAGTGACTGAGGTCGTCGGTCGAGAGTGAGAAGGCGAAGCGGCAGTAGCTCTCAAAGTCACTAAAGCTCGCGGGGCTGTAGACGCAGGTGGCATTCGCAGGACAGAAATTACTCGATTGCAGATTGCTCAGAGCCTTGAGGCTTTCCAGCTTCGGCAGCTGCGAGAGGGCCGCGAAATCTGTAATCTTGTTCATAGATAGATCGAGATAGACGAGATTATTCAGGCTACCCAAAGAATCGACGTTTTCGATTTCGTTGCGACTGAGGTCGAGGTTTTCGAGAGAGGTGGCAAAGCGCAGGGCCGAGATATCGATGAGCTGACTGTTGCGGATCGTCAGCTTTTTAAGGTTCGGAAGTTTTTGCCAGGGAATGGCATTGAGATTAAGAGCCCGACCGTTGTCGGAGAGTTCAAGGGTCTGAAGGTTGGTCAGACTTTCCCAGGCAATATTCTCAAGGCTTAGGTTGTCGCTGTTGTTCGAGAGATCAAGGCTCTTGAGTGCCTTTAGATTCTGAATGAATCCGAGGTCCCAGCCCACTCTTTGTTTACGGCTGTAGTCGTAGTTGTTGCGTAGGCTCAGCTCTTCGAGATTGAGGAGTTTGCCTAGTGCTTTGGTATTAGAAATTTTGTTGCTGTCGAGGGTAAGGGTTTTGAGGCTGATCAATTCGCCGATGGGAGAAACGTCCGTCAGCTGATCGCTCTTCTGGCTGGAGATGACAAAGTCAAAGTTGAGACCGATGTGTTTGAATTCGGTCCAGCGGCGCATGGCGGACGCCGCAAGTTCAGGTTGAGTCACGAGTTCTTCGACTGTGGCACCATAACGGTTCACAGGGTTTTTGAAGTTGGCGACGAGCGTCTCAACCGTAGCCCAGATATCGTCGTTATGATTGTTGTAGGTGAGAAGTTTTTCAAGTCTTGGATCCTGGCCAAGGTCAGCCAGGCTGTGAAGCGAATGGTCGAGAGTCTGAGCGGGATTGCTCGTCTCCTCGAAGCTGAGCTTGATGCCTGAGGTTGATTCAATCCAGTCGATGTAAGCTCCAGTGAAGTTATAGATCGCTTCGCCGCTTTCGCAGACACCTTTTTCCCAGAGATTCGGCGAATTCAAGAGAGGACTCTTGCCATTGAGAATACCGGCCAGCATCCAGCGATCGTTGATCTGAACAAAGGCAGGACCTCCGGAATCACCATTACAGGTGCCGTGGCCAGGGTTCGGTCCAATGACGAGGAGATTGACAAAGTGAGCTTCGTTGAAAAAGTGTTCGAGTTTGGTCCAGACTTCGTAGAGTCGGCCCATGCATTCGGAGTTGATGCAGACACTCGCGGTTCGGCCGAAGCCTGCGAGGAGCAAACGATCCGATTGACCTTCGATACTATTCAAGGTCTCTGAGGAACGCAGAAGTTCTATCGGTTTCCAGGGTTCAGGAGCGTCTTCTTTAAGTTTGATCCAGGCAATGTCGAAGTTCGGGAAAAAGCGCGAGCCGTCTTTTTTGAAAGTCTGACTCGATTCGATTCCCACTGTTCTAACGGGGGATTGGGTGTCGGCGATTCCAAAGAGGACCTGGAGTTTGGTTCGGCTTGACTCAACGCAGTGAGCGGCCGTGAGGACCAGGCGAGGGGCAACGAGAACGCCTGAGCAGACCGTAGAGAAACCCTGTCCATCGGCTTTTACCAATGCCACAGTCGAGATGAGGGTAGGACTTGAGCCGTCCGGCACTTTTCCGCCGACAATGGAAGTCTTCGAATCGGCCTGACTCTTACTGCAGCTCGTGCCGAGGGAGAGAGTGAGTAGGCACGCGACGAGCATCATCAGCGGCTTGAATCGAGAGTATTGAAACATATATCTAAGCCCTTCTGGACCTTCATAAATGCGTGGGTCTCTGCAACAAAACATGGATAGGTTCATTACTTACACTCCTGGCTATTCAACCTTCTGATTTGAGTCAATTATAAACGTACACTCGCTTATTGATTATTTTTTAGCTCTCTAAGCGTGGACCCGCCGTCCCGCCTGCATCACGCTCTTTGGATTTGCGAGTACAGTCCTCCTCTGACTTAGGTCACAGAGCCCTATTATTCTTTTCCGTTAAGACTAGGAATTTGTGGCGATGTGAAAACGGTTTCGGCCGGCTTTCTTGGCTTCGTAAAGAGCGCGGTCTGCATGCGAAAGCAAGACTTCCCGGCTGATGCCTGTAACTGCGGGTTCGGTCGAGGCTACACCCAGACTCAATGTGACGTTTGGACTCACTTTCGAACCCGTGTGTTCGATCGCAAGAGTAAGCAGTGCCGCCTGGATGTTGTTGCAGATCGTCAGGGCCTGAGAAGAATTGGTTTGCGGCAGGATCAAAGCGAACTCTTCACCCCCGTAGCGAGCGACAAGGTCGCCGGGCCTTTTTAAGCAGGCTTTTAAAGTCTGCGCAACGTGGGCAAGACAGTTGTCGCCTGATGGCCGTAGGTGTCGTTATACTGTTTAAAATAATCGATGTCGCCGATGATCAGCGTGATGTTGCCACCGTTGCGGAAAGTTCGTTTCCACTCCTGCTCAAAGTTTTCGTCAAAGCAGCGACGGTTGGGTATACCTGTGAGACTGTCGATCATCGACACTGTGGCAAGAATACGGTTGAGATCGGAGAGTTGATGGCTCGCCTCCATGAGTTCGCGCTCGCGGCTTTTTCGGCGATCGACTTCGTGCTTGAGGCGGAGACAGCTTCTCACCCGAGCGCGCAGTTCGTATTCTGCGATCGGTTTACTCACAAAATCCGCCGCACCGAAGGCAAAAGCCATCGGCATTTTCTCAGAACGAGAGCCTTCGGAAAGAGTGAGGATTGGAATATCCTGATAGTAAATCTTCTGTCTTAGCTCATCGACAAACTTTGGAAAACTATCGGTTTCGCTGATGTCGATGATCGCGAGTTCGAGATCGTGCAGGACATGAATCGATACCGACGAAAGCCCGAGTTGCACCCTTGCATCGTCAAGGCTCCGACAGGGGATGATATCGGAATATCCCCAGGATTTGAGCAGAGCTTCGAGCTCTGTCAAATCGCTAGCACTTGGCTCAACGATGAGTGTTGACATGTATTACCCCACAAAAATTCTTGCCCTAAATTATCGGCTTTCCCGGCAAAGCCATCAACTCTCTTAAGTAACCCTTCGAAATGGCGGATTATTGTCTCTAAAAAATAGCAGGTTGATTATAAGCCGTCGCTTATCATTGTCCTATTTCCGGCGGGTAAGAATGTTGAAGTCCTTGGCCCAGGCGGCCGAGCGTCTTACTTATGGTAAGAAGGACT
>SEDW01000419.1 GCA_004193325.1 Pseudomonadota bacterium
CGAAACGCAAAGTCTTTGAGGTCACGCGCGATTCCGAGATTACGGAACTCAGGAAATATAATGAGTCCGGAGTTGGCAATGTAGGTGCCCGCACTCCAGGTTTCGGTATAACAAAAACCAGCGACATCGCCATCGACCAACGCGATATAGGCCTGAGCCTTGCGCATTTTTTCCGCGAGATAGAGGGGGGAGCGTTTGGCAATACCAGTTCCACGCGCCTTGGCACTCGCTTCCATTTCATCACATATTTTGCTGGCAAAAATTGCATCACTTTCGCTAGCAACACGGATGACGATCGATTTCATTGTCATTACACCTCACCATAAATATGCATTTACTATGCATATAAAAGATTAATAGCGATATATTTACAGCAATGCATCGAATTATCAATGCCAATGTTTATCTGGCTCAGCTTATTCCTGCCTGGCGGAGAGGCAGCAAAGGCTCTATTAATTTCTATTTAAGGAATGATTTCAGACTTTTAATACCGGGAAAGTCATCCATATCAACTGCATAAAGGCTCAAAGTATGCTGCCTCTTAGAATGATGGCTGATCGGGAATCGCCTTTCGAAGGAGGAGGCTTTTATGATAGGAGGCTCTTGTCCGTGGAGGGTCTATTCATGCCGCAGTATATCAAACTCATCCCTAACGCCGTTCCAGCCCAATTTTGTCAGAATCTGATGGCGAAATTCGATAACGACCCTCATGTCGAGGACGATCCACAGCCCGAGTATTCGACTCGTCGCTACCTGAACATTTCCGCGCAAATGTCCTGGATCAAGGAAATGACGAAGGCAACCCAATACGCGGATCCCAAAAGGTCAAGCCTGTGCAGGGAACGATGGTTATTTTCCCGGCGCAGATTACCCATCCGCATGAGGTTCTGCCAACCCAATCGGAACGTTATGTTTTGCAGACCTGGGTGACTGACGTAAAGCTTCGGATTTATAGCGACGAAGGCGAATATTGATCAGTTTATCCGGGCGAATCCCTTGGGGAATATGCCCGGACTAAGGTTTCCCCAGGCTTTGCCGAAAGACTTAAAAGGCCCTATATCGTTAGAGATTGTCAGATTTTTTGATAACTCATAACGGCTAGGAATTCCTTAGAGTGGTGCAAAGCTTGGAACTCAGTCTACCAGCCGCAATCGTCTTCGTGTCCAGGCTTAGCGTCCGGACCTTGATTCATAATGAGCTCCGCAGCCGCTCCGTTTTTAAAATCACCACCTGTGAATCCCTGGCTGCCTGTCTCACGGCTCTCTCGGCCGATCCTACAGCTTTGCTCATCGTCGACAGCGATCAGGATGAACGTGAACTTGTGCAGTCGCTCAGGGCCGCCCAGGGGCATTATCGAATCGATACGAGACCGATCTATCTCATCGCCTACGCTGCGAGCGAAAAGATTCTCTCCTATGCAATCGAATACAATATTCTTCAGCTTCATAAAGGCGAATTGTCGAAGGCACAGTTTGAGCTCAACTTTGGCGAGATGATGCACTACAGTCTTCGTACGCCTCTGCAGCTTGATGTCTTTGATAAAGTCGTCAAAGCCAAACGCGCCGAGCGTCGGGACGAAGTCTACGCGCTCCTCCTCTCCCTCTGGAAGGCCGAGCCTGACAATATTCAGGCCGCCGATGAACTTGGTCTCGCACTCTGTGATCTCGATCAATGGGACGATGCGGAACTGCATCTCATCGAGATCGTCGCCAAGTTTCCCTTCGATACGCGTGCCAAACATCTACTTGCACGCTGCTTCATGAAAAAGACCGATTTCGAACGGGCACGTTATTATCTCGAGCAGGCGAGTCTTCTCTCACCATTCAATGCCGAGAGGCTTTGTGATCTCGGTCAGGTCCTCCTCGATGAATATCATCTGGCCGAGGCTCTCGGTACCTTTCGCGAAGCACTCGCTCTCGAGCCTGACTTGCAGGCGGCGAAGGTTGGCAAGACCCAGTGCGAACTTCTCCTGGGCGAAGCCAACGAAGCTTTGAAGATGATCCGGCAGATGCAGGATCCTTTTGAGTTTGCGTCAGTCTTTAACGGAGCAGCTATTGTCGCTGTTCGCGCCGGATATTTTTCCCAGGGAATTGGTCTTTATCAAACTGCGACGGGCTACCTTCTTGAGTACCCAAGTCTGATGTCCCGGGTCTTCTTCAACATGGGGATCGGTCTCTGGAAATGGGGCAAGGGCAGCCTCGCCGTCGCTGCCTTTGAAAAAGCGGTTGAGCTCGACGGCAGCAATGCCAAAGCCAAGCACAACGCCGACCGCCTCTCGCTCAGCATGAAAAAACGAAGCTCGAGTGCCCATGACGACAGCGAAGGGCCCTTTAATGCTCTCAATCGTATCGACACGATGGATGATTTCGACGAGATAACCGAGGAAGGCTTTCCCCGCTAAGGTTTTCGTTTCCTGCCGGCTCTCACTCGGTTATAACAGCTGGAGTAGAAACACTCGGAGGATCCCGTGCAAAAAGCCTTAGGCCTGGCCCTTTTCCTGTCTCTCTTCGCCATCACCGCCTGCGGTCCGGAATCCAGCAGCTACACGCCTACCAGGGACACGATCAGCACGACGGCCTCGATTTCGATCGATGGCAACGGGCGAATGATTCATATCACAGAGAAAGGTGCGACGGTCCAAAGCGACAAGATCGAAGAATGCAGCATCGGCTTCGACAAGGAGGACCTCTCCTACGCCATCGTCAGTGGTGAGGAGATACAGCTCGACAGTCAGACCCTTGACTTTGTCAGGCCTCTCTCCAGTCCTGTAAACAGCAGCGTTGATGCGAGGCTTTTTGCGGTCTGGAAGATTCCGAGCCAAACCGTGGGGCAGGTGAGTTATAATATAGAAATCGAAATCCAGGCGGACAAGATCATCTATAGCAACACCTGTATCCGGTAAGGAACTATGCAAAAGTACTACCTCAAAAAATATGCGAAAAAAGCGGTTATGGTGGCTTTTTTTATCTTCGCCCTCTACTCGATGTTCTCCTCACTCAATCGCTAATGAGCGGCAGCCGGTGACAGAAACTCTGACATGAACGATAATGATGGAAGGCGCAAACCCAGCGCCTCTCTTTCAATGTGTGAAGCCTATGAGACCTGTTCGTATTCATCTGCCGCATCTGCCTTCCAGCATTCGCCTGAATCCCTCCACGAGACGTCTTCTGAGATCGTTTCGTGAGAACGTGCAACTCGGAACGCTCTTAGCCTTTGTTGCCGGCAACGTAAACTCGGTGGCGTTCGTTCACTTCGGGACTTATGTGTCTCATGTCTCGGGCCACGCGACGCGGGCCGCGATCAACTATGCAGAAGGTGATTTCACTTCGGCGCTTCTTTTTCTGATGGAATTCCTCGCCTTTATTTTCGGCGCTGGCTTCACTGCGTTTCTCTTGAAAGGTCACACAGCGGCTTCGAGTCAGATCAAATACACACTGCCGACATTTATCGAATTAGCTTTGATTGTCAGCTTTATGGTTCTCGCCATTTTGCATGCGAAGGGCTTGATTGAATCCCCTTATCTTTCGCATCTGACCTTTCTCCTCGCCATAGCGATGGGAATGCAGAACGCGATGCTTCGCCAGGCTTCCGGGACGATCGTCCGTACCACGCATATGACCGGAGTTGCGACCGACTTTGGCTTTGAATTGGGAGCGGCAGTTCGCGCCGCCGGCGACAGCTTTTGGATGAGTGAAAAAAGCCTTTTGCAGAAGATTCGTCAGAGCTTTGATGCCTTTGTGCATAGGCTCGGCGTGAGCCGTTTTCTTTTTCACGGCTTTATAATCTTTTCCTTCAGCGCCGGTGCGGTGGTGGGTACGCTAAGCTTTCTCCTCTATCAGGATTATGCTCTTCTCATCCCCTGCATCACACTCCTTCTCATCGGTATTCGGGAAAAGCTTCGAACACCGAATAAAGAAGAAGACACGAGCGGCGCGAATATCTAGTTATCCCGCGGCGAGATACAAAAGCCCCTGCCAGGCGGCAACTGTTAATACTCCCAAGACATGACCATAAAGAATCTGCGCAGCCGCAAAACGTCCATCAGCATCGTGCAGTTCCGCCAGGACCACGGTGACGATGGCTCCTGGCATGGAAGCCACGATCAAAGCAATGGCCTTGGCCTCAAAAGGCAAAGTCCTGCCGAT
>SEDW01000420.1 GCA_004193325.1 Pseudomonadota bacterium
AGACTTCCGGTGGTGCCGTAGATAATACTTGCGCCGTAGAGAAGGACAGCACTCGCGGCCCCTCCAAGCAGAAAGTATTTAAGACCCGCTTCTGCAGCCATAGGCGAGGCGCGATGCATCGATACCAGGACGTAAACAGCAAGCGACATGAGTTCAAGTGCGACGAAGAAGAAGACGAGGTTTCTCGTGCTCACCATCGCCATCATACCGACCACTGCGTAGGCGATGAGACTGAAGTATTCCGGCTGGAGGCCTTCTCTCTCATCAAAGCCAAGAGTCATCATCGCAGCGAGGAGGCCTGCGAATATACAAAGCACCGAGAAGATCTGACTCAAACGATCGAAGACAAGAACGCCATCGAGCAGAACCACAGCTTCATGCATCGGGTAAACGAGAGCAGAAGCTACCGCTGCAACGCAGCCAATGATCAACATCGCAAAGCCAACTGCGCGGCCTTTTTCCCGAAGGGTCGAAAGCAGCATCGTGGCGATAGCGGTCAAAGCCATACAGAGAATGGGGAGTAGGCCCAATAGCTGGGGTCCCTCTAGAATACTCATCGGAAAATTATTAGTAAACGACACAGCCATTCCCCTATTGCAACGGGCCGATTATTATCTGGACACTTGACCTGGAGTGGTTGCTCGTACTGGCAACTCTTCTTCAGGGGACACACGCTTGGCACTTTCTTCCACGCTGTTGCGAGACGGCGCAAGGAAAGGTTGCGGCGAAATCCCAATACCCACGATGAAGATACCCAGCACGACCAACACAAATATCTCACGGAAATCGAGATCCGAAACTTTGTTCACATAGTCGTCGACGTAATGCCCGAACATGGTCTTTTGATAAAGATTCAGCATGTAGAGAGCACCGAGGACCATACCGGTTGCGGCGATCGCGGTGATGTAGCCGTTCACTTTGAAAGCCGCGATCAGAATCGCAAACTCGCCAACAAAGCCGCCGCTACCCGGCAAAGCCACAGTCGAAAGCACGATCAGCATAAAGCAGGTCGCGAGCACCGGAGTCTGAGGAGCCCAGCCGCCAAAATCTTTGAGGAGAAGGGAACCGCGACGCTTCTCAAGAAAGGATGCGATGAGGAAGAGGCCCGCGATAGCGATACCGTGGTTGACCATCTGCAGGAGCGCGCCGCCCATACCCTCGGCCTTCAAAGAGAAGAGTCCAAGAAGAATGTAACTCACGTGTGAGAGGGATGAATAAGCCACTGCGGTTTTGAAATCCTTCTGCACGATCGCAAGCAAAGCTCCGTAGACGATACCAAAGGCTGCAAGGCCCATAAGCACCTGGGAAAAGCTGTGAGCTGCGAGTGGAAAGAGTGGGATCAACACTTTCAAAATCCCGTAGGTACCCATCTTGGACAGGATCGCTGCGAGATAGATCGAGACGAGTGTTGGCGCCTGACGATAGGTCGAAGGCAGCCAGGCATGAAAGGGAACAAGCGGAGCCTTGATGAAAAAGGCCGCAGCAAACGCCGCGAAGAGAAGTCCCTGCTGCGAAAAGAGTCCGCCCAGTGGAGCGTCTGCATCGAAGGGCAGCTTGAGATTCATCAAAGTCTGAATCGAAGCACTCGCTGTGCCTGTGATTTGGCTCTGAGCGTGAACCATCCACGCGATGCCGACGAGCATGAGGATCGAACCGGCAAAGGTGTAAAGAAAGAATTGAAGGGTCGTCTTCATTCGATCAACGCCGCCGTACATTCCGATGAGGAGGTAGGCTGGCAGGAGAATGACTTCCCAGAAGATGTAAAAGACGAAGAGATCTTGAGCCAGAAACGTACCAAGGGCACCTGTTTCCATGATCAAAACCAGTGCACTCATACGCTTTTGCATTGTGCCGTCACCTGAGGTTTGAGCCCATGTTCCTACAAATGCCAACGGTGTGAGCAGCGCCGTAAGGAGAACGAGAGGAAGGTTCATCCCGTCCATACCGAGTTCGTAGTGAATACCGAGCATCGGCAGCCACTCATATTTGATATGAAACTGCAGAGGCTCAAGACTCTTTGTATCAAAGCTCTGTGAGGCGATGATCGCCAGCACGGCGACGATCAAACTGACAAAAACCGCAAGATGTCTCGACTTCGTTTCCAAACTTTTCGGAAGGACGAGGATCAAAAGACCCGCCAACGCCGGAAGCAGGACTATCCATGAAAGTATCTGACTCATACGGCAACCCAGTAGATAAGAATTCCAACAACAAAGGCCAAACCAGCCATGATCGAAAGCATTGAAAGCTGAATATCACCACTTTGTGTGAGACGCAGACGCTCTCCAGACCAGCTCGAACCCACCCCAATCCAGCCGCCGATATTATTCATCACGTTGCTTTCAAAGGCCTGAACCACCCGACGGCTGACCCAGTACAAAGGAGCGACGATCCATGATGAATAGAACGTATCCATAAAGTGCTGACCGACAAAGAGTCGGGACAGAACCGGAGACTTCTCAAAGGAAATGTCTTTCAGAAAGGTTTTGCCGGCAATCAAACCAAAGAACGCGACCGCAACTGCAATCGCCGAGACAATAATTTCCGGCAATGGCGAAGCTTCGTGCGCGATCTCAACTTGAGGAACAACCGGCGCGAGCCATTGACTGAGAAGATGCGAGTGCTCGACACCAAACCAGTGACCTATCTCGTGCGGCACACCGAGCAAACCGCCAAGGGTCGCAAGAACTGCTAGAACGATCAGAGGCAAAGTCATGACCCATGAGGATTCATGGCCGTGAATACCGGCTTTTTCCTTGCCCCAGAAAGTCTGAGTCAACATGCGGATCGTATACACACCCGTGATGAAGGCCGCGATCAGGCCAGCAGCAAAGAGCAGCCAACTGCCGCGAGGAGCGGAGAGTGCGTAGTAAAGAATTTCGTCCTTACTGAAAAAGCCCGAGAAGATCGGCAAACCGACGATCGCCGCACTACCGAGTAGCATGGTGATGTGAGTGATCGGCATTGCTTTGGCGAGGCCGCCCATCTTTCTCATATCCTGCTCGCCATCGCAGCCGTGGATCACCGATCCCGCGCCGAGGAAGAGAAGGGCTTTAAAGAAAGCGTGTGTCATGAGGTGAAAGACCGCAGTCTGGTACGCACCGACGCCAAGGGCGAGGAACATAAAACCCAACTGGGACACTGTGGAATAAGCCAAAACCTTTTTGATATCCGTCTGCGCAAGAGCCAGGACACCACCAAGGAGAGCCGTGAGTGCACCTGTATAAGCAACTACTGTCATCAGCTCAGGAGTGAGTTCGAAGACAAAGGTCATACGAGCGAAGAGATAGATACCGGCAGTGACCATGGTCGCAGCATGGATCAACGCCGAGACTGGAGTAGGACCAGCCATCGCATCGGGGAGCCAGACATAGAGTGGAAACTGAGCGGACTTACCAGTTGCAGCAAAGAAGAGACAGATCGCAGCCAGGCCGAGGATCCCGATCGAGATCGCCGGGGATATGCGCGCCGCCATTTCCACAAAGGAAAGAGTGCCGAGCTGAACGTAGAGCATACACATGCCGAGTACAAAGCCAAGGTCACCCACGCGATTCACAAGAAAGGCCTTGCGGGCCGCATCGGCGTTCGCTTCTTCTTCATACCAGTAACTGATGAGGAGATAGGAACAGAGACCCACGCCTTCCCAACCGAAGAAGAGGAAGAGGAGGTT
>SEDW01000421.1 GCA_004193325.1 Pseudomonadota bacterium
ATTGTTAAGCTCACGCAATTCACCTTGAACGCGAAGATCTATACGCCCAAGAGCGGAAGTGATTTCAATACCTGGGCCGTGGGTGATACCGCGGTGTTTGAAGTGGCAAGTGCCTCGCCGGCAGATGAACTCAATGTTGAAGTCATGGCAACGATCTCAAATCCGGTTGCTGCCGGCGGAACCATTCACTACCAATTCTCTAAGACTACTCTTGGTGCAGATAAACTCATCGACGAAGCGATCGTCCGTGAGTCGGCTGTATTAACCGTTAACGGTCAGGCTGCCCCGAACTTCCGCATCAATCGTGTGCAGCTCGTCGACATCAATGCTGACGGTAATGGGGAATTCCGCTTTCAGATGGAATGTGTCGGCGCTAACATCATCGGTGCCGGCGCTACTGCTCAATGTTATGATGTGTTGATCGACAATCTTCGTCTCGTGCTCGTTAAGGATACCTACAGCGGCGTGCTCACTCAGCAAAATCTTCTCGATATCTACGCAGCCGAATCAGGCGGTAAACTGGTCGACACAGCTACAGACGTCATTGCACCTGGCGGCGGATCGCCTGCAATTACCCGCGGCGGTTTTATAACGGCGGCTGCGAACACAGCGAATGTCATGGTCATGAGCGGCGTGAAGCCGATCGATGCCAACCTCAACATGCTCCTCATTCTCAAGGCTGGACCCTCCTATCTCTACTTCAACGTGGATGTGGAACGAATCAGTCAGACAGGCGACGGTCCCTAAGAATCCGAGGCAGAGAACGGCATGATCGAGGCAGTTGCTATCATGAGTTTAGCCAAGCGAATTGCTCTCGCTGCCTCTCTCTGCGTCCTGAGTGTGGGTTGCGGCAAAGATGGTGACAACCGAACAGGTGTCCTCAAATACTTTCTCGAACAGTCTGCTACGAGCACGATCACGAACACTCTGATTCTTGAAGTCGATGGTGGAGAATTCAAGCCTGGATTTAGCCTGAGCGGCGAAGGCTTTACTGCGGATATCCCATTCGGTACGAAAAAACCCTTCTCAGCCCGAACCGAGCTCAAAGCCGAAACTTTCGGCGACACAGCAATTGTTCTCACACTCTATCAGGAAAACGGCAAAGCCTATCTCACCGACACCCTCCTCTGGAAGTCGAGTGGCGAAGTGCCTCCGCGCCCGGAACCTTATTTTTCTGAACTGGCATCTTCTGATCCCTACGTCTACCTCGTCTTGCCTGCTGATCGAGGGGCTAATACCAAGGAAGTCTTTGTCGAAGGTGATCTGGCGCCCGGTTTTGCGACGGGCAGCTATTACACGATTCCCGCGGACGATCAGGTCTTGCTCGAGCTCTCTCCAGGCGATGGCCTCAAGACGATTCGTGTGAAGTACAGAAATATCTTTGGCGCCCATAGTGAAGTCGTAGAGCTAAGCATTCCTAAGAAAGCCCAAGGTCCTGAGAACTGCAAGGCGATCCCTGTGGCCCTTAAAACAGCTACGGGATCGATTCGAACCAGGATTCAGGCCGTTAACAACGGGCCACTCTTTTATCGAGTGACCGGCGACGTTGCCACTGTTCGGGACTATATTGAATTTACCGACTCGATTGAAGAATACATTGGTCTTCTCGGCTCGCCGGGGCGTAAAAACATAACGGTGAAGATTAAAGACGCCGCAGGCAACACCTGTCCCGACATCAAGCTCGCGATCGACTATGATACGACCTATGTCCCGGCTTCATTGGCGATTGAAGGGAATCCACTCTGGACAGATAGTCCTGATGTTTTCATCCTTCCTCACTTCGATCAACTTGCAGGCGATACGATTGAGATGCAGGTGACCGGAAACGTCTTCGCCAACGCCAATACCTTTCAGTGGCTTCCCTACGCGGAACGCCTTGGTACCCGGAAATATTCTGGGCGCTGTGAATCTCAGCATCACAGGTTGTGCCGAGGTGTATAGCCATGTCTCTTATCAGGCCGACTACGATTGCACCAAGGTGGGGACTGAAGCTATCGTCACTTACTTCTTCGCTGACGGCAGCACAGTCACCCGCGCTGCCGCTCTCTAAAGCATCAGATCTTTCGACTCCCGAGGCTCGCTAGCGACACCCGAATTCTCTCAAGCGAATGTCTTGGTCCACTCATGTTGCGTGACGGTTTTCCACTCCAGGGAAGCGTCTCGCGTTTGCCCAAAGTATCAGTATCAATAGCAAGGGCTTCAGCTCGAAATCCACTGGCCAGCTCCTGACAGGCGATAGCGAATTCCTCTTCTTCCAGTTCGGACCGTGGGTCGACGTTAATTCCAAGATGTCTGATGTAATGGGCAAGCATCGTTGCATCATGCAAAGCACTTGGGAGCCCGCCGTGAGGCATCAGAGAGGCCCGGCCTACGATAGGTGCTGCTGCAAGGCGGACATCCATTAACTCTTTGTCCATACTTCGCAGGCGCCGGATGAGAGCACGTCTCGCAAAGGGATTGGGCGATTCGGAGGGCAGCGATTCGATGATGCCGGCCAGAGTTCTCAGATAAGTGGCAAGGGCGCTACGCACCACTCCATGCGTCGAGGTCGGGAGGACAATCGCTGCGACGATGACCCCAATGAAAGCACCGATTAGCGTTTCTTCGAGGCGCAGGTAGATTATATCTTTGTTGAGAAGCCCAAGAATGTCATAGAGCAGTGCGAACATCGAACTGAAAAGTCCGGCCGTCCAAAAGCCAAAGGTTAGGCGGGCGCCGAAGATTCCAAAAAATACGCAGCCAACTATCAGAGTCCATTCGAGTCGGGTTTGACCGCTGAAGGCATAGGCAAGCGTAAAACCAAGAATCAGGCCCAGGATGGTGCCTAGTATCCTCAGAACGGCCCTCATCATGGTCTCGCCACGCGTCGCGCCGATGAAGACCATAAATGCAGTGATCGAGGCCCAATACCAGCGCTGTGGTGAGAGGCTTGTGCCAAGGAGTGAAGCAATGGTAGTTGCGAGAGTTGCCTGAATCGCTTGTCTCGTGCTGATGTGTAGTCTGTCTTTCGCCTTAGCGGGAGCGGCAACCTGTTGAGACTTACTCTTGATGTCGTTCACGACTGTCGAAATATCGCTTTGGCTGAAGTCTTGTGTATCCAGCGTTTTTTTCACATTTTTCAAAGCGCTCAGAAAATTATCCAAAGCAGGATCGTCGCTTTGATTCTTCATGGCGTCGAGCAGCGCCCGGAAGCGTTCCTCTGAGACTGTTGTAAGTTGGCCCTTACGAAGAGATTCGATAGCGACTGCCGCATTGAGAAAAAGGCCTTTTGGTCTCTGCTCAAGGTGAAGGAGTTCAAAGCTATAATCCCAGAGTCGGCGCAAAGCCATTTCGTGTTCAAAGAGCTTCAGCTGAAAACCATCGGATTTTGAGCGGATGGATTTTGAATCGTTGGTGTCCAAAAAAAGATCGATCGCGATGCAGAGTTCATTGAGATAGATGAAACTCTGGCGAACGTCCTTCCAGTCACGACTCGGCTCTGCCTCCCGGATCATGGCCGGATTGTTTTCCGAGCTGCGTAGGGCTTTCGCCACTCGGCTCAAGGTGTTGTTCAAGCGAAGATCAAAGGCTTTCAGATAGAGTGTGATAATGCGTCTTGGTCGATCAGGCAAGAGCCAGAAGCGAGCCGCAAAGGCAATTCCAATAGCGAGGACAATGGCGATGACGATGCTCGGAATATCGCTTTGATGAAAGGGAAAAAACAATGTCGCAAAATAAGCCATAAACGAGACGATGCCGATTCCCGTCCAGCGGGGTCCGAAACGCCGAATGGATACCGCAAGAAAGGTGATAATGAGAAAGACTGCAAGGCGTGCATGAGCCCAGGGCGCTAGGGCCACGGATAGAACAGCAGTAGTAGCGGCTGGCCAGGGAACAAGCAATGTCGTGATTTTT
This sequence comes from Pseudomonadota bacterium, assembly GCA_004193325.1. Lineage (GTDB taxonomy): Bacteria > Bdellovibrionota_B > Oligoflexia > Oligoflexales > Oligoflexaceae > Oligoflexus. Next base: position 3,895 of record SEDW01000421.1, read on the forward strand.
TGATCTGCCAGTTTTGAGTCATTCACCACGATGACAGTCATCATGGTCATCAGCACAGCTAGGAATGAGAGGGTTGGCGTGGATCCAAAGGCCTTCGCCAGAGCTGCCATCACAAAATAACTTGCAGTGACGGCAAGGGTTCCGCGAAAAGCGCTTCTTAAATTTAAATACCCAGGGTCAAAAGTAAGTAGTCTGTTATTGAGCTGGCGGTAGAGCGAGAGCATGAGACCTTCCTGACTAAAAAAACTTCGCCTGAGTCTAACATAGCTGATGATGGCTTCGCGTTTAATTGCGGGCTGCAGCTGCAGCCTTAAGTCGTGACCAAATCGCTTTGGCCACTGGACCCATAGGTTTAAGCTTGTTTCGCATAAGGTGGAGTTTTATTTCTATGGTTTCGAGACTAGCCTGATCGACTAGGATGAGTTGACCTTCTTTGAGTTCGACTTCCACTTCATGGCGAGCCAGGCGTCCCCAGCCAAAGCCTTCGAGTATCAACTTTCTTTTCATGCTGTGATCGGAGACGTAGCAGCGTTTGCCTTTGTCGAGAACGCCAAGACTGCCCGTATCGCTCTTTTTCTCCACTTTCGTGAAAGAGCGCGCGATGATTTGTGTCTTGGTTTGGAGCCAGCTCCGATCTGGACTCTGTTCATGGCCGAGGAGTCCGGCCGAGATGCAGGGCAGGAGTTCAACCGAGTTGAAGAGAATGCTTTCAATATCCTTATGAGGACTGAGCATGGGCGCGACTGCAAAATCAACCTGCTGATCGAGGAGAAGCTCCATACCCTGGCCAAGAATCTCTGAGCGGAGCGTAAGCTCCGTCGGCAGAGATTTGGCGAGGCATTCTTCGAAAATGCCTTCCAATGCTTCGAAGGGTACGAAGGGGTCTACGACAATGTGAAGATTCGGCTCGACCTTTCGGGTACCGAGTTCCTTGCCGACAGTCGCGAGTTCTCGATAGGATCTGAGGCATTCGCGGGCCCAGTTGAAAAAGACCTTACCCTCTTCGGTGAGACTTGGGCGATACTCTTCCCGGTTGAAGAGGAGGAGGTCAAATTCGTCTTCAAGCTTCTTGATGGAGATGCTGAGGGTGGGTTGGGTCTTGCGCATGGCTTCGGCGGCGGCTTTGAAGCTGCCTTTTTCCACGATCATTTCAAGAGCTTCCAGTTGATCAAACGTCATTTTGAATAGCCCTCATCTATATTAATAAAATCTATATAGTGTATAGATATTATATAATTTATTTCAATCATCATTTGCCGATAAGATTAGGGAGTGCTGAGGATGGGGGCTAAGAGAATCCCTCAAACAACCAAACGAGGAGACGAGTATGTTGACAGTAAGACGTTCGGAAGAAAGAGGCTTGGCAAATCACGGTTGGTTGAAATCTCGC
>SEDW01000422.1 GCA_004193325.1 Pseudomonadota bacterium
TTGACCCTTTGCATCGTGTCGGCGCCGTGCTGCTGAGCGAGCGCATAGGCTTCTGACAAAGGCATATCGCGTGAGATCTGTGGATTCTTAGGATCCTGGGTCGTCTGACAACCCGTGAGGACCAATGCACCAACTAATAAAACCTGCTTCAAACGCAACATAGAGCTCCCTATACATCCATCGACGAGGCTGTAGACCATTCGATCAATATTTTACCCTGAAAAGTGGCTTCAAGTCTCATTCGCCAGGCATCGAGTTCAATGTTCCTGCGAACCTTAAGACGGCACTGCGGTAGCGCCCATTCAATACTCTCAACGCCAAGGCTTTGGTGGAGTTCCGCCCAGATCTTGAGATCGATCTTCTGTGGAGCCGGCTTGTCTTTTGGAGTCGCAGCCGATTCCTTGATTGAATATTCAATGCCATAAGCTTCTGCATAACGCTTGAGAAAGGCTTCGGGCCAATCCACCTTCAACTTCGGCCTCGGGCTCGTGACGCTATTCGTCAAATCCCGAACGAAGGCTATCTGAGACTGCAGATGTAGCAGGTACCAGATGAGAACTATGAAAGTAAATGCGGATACTATGTGAAAGATCAGATTAACACTGACCACCTTGGCACCTCTGACATGCAGCTCATGGATGAATATCGTAGCGCACTATCCGTCTTAGGGACTAGCCCAAATATCAGGCCAAAGCCAGCACTGGAAAAGCTTGCCCATGACCTGACAAGATTTTGTGTATGGGGTGATCGGCAACCGCGCCCACAAGGCGGCTTTTATAAATAAAGACGTCTTGAGATTCACGGCCTTCGGAGGTATCGTGCCCGTGTTAAGATTGCTAACAAAATGGCGCGCGCGGACTCTGATTGGAACTCTGATTTCTCCGGGAATCCAGAGGCATTTTCAAATCAACTGCCGAAGCCCTTAAGGAGACTTCTTGTCACTCAAAAGCATGACCGCTTTCGGCAGTGCAGAACTCAGTACAGCGAATACTCAATATCGCTGTGAAATTCGTACGCTCAATTCTCGCTTTTGCGATATTTCCATAAAACTTCCCCGCAGTCTTCTCTCGCTCGAGCCCCAGTTGCTTGCGCTTGTGAAGTCGCATATTCAGCGCGGCAAGGTCGATGTCTTCTTCGAGATCACACAACTCGACAAGACTGCCCACCTTCCCCGTCTCAACGAGGCTGCAATCGAGCACTACCTTGAGATCAGCGATTCACTCAAAATGATGCGACCCGATCTTCAGCCTTTGACCCAATACGAAATCCTTCGCATGGAAGGTTGCCTCGATTCTCAAGGCAGCGTGTCTGGCGAGGCTTACATTGCGAGTCACGACGAGGGCATTCGTTCGGTGATTGAATTGGCACTCGTTCAAGTCAACAAACAAAGAGCCAGCGAAGGCGCGGTCTTACAAAGCGCACTCGAGAAACTCGTTGATGCGATGAACAGTGACCGCGAAGCGATTCTGCAAAAGCGTGAAGTCATCCAGACAAACCTTTTTGAATCCTACAAAAAACGTCTGAGCCGCCTCCTTGGACTGCTCGATGAGACGGTTCCCGATCTGTCGAAGATTATTCCCGACGATCGCCTTCTCTCCGAGTTGGCTATTCTTACCGATAGAGCCGACATTGAAGAAGAACTTACTCGTCTAAAAGCCCACGAAGACGAATTCTTGCGTATAATGAAAACGGAAGATGAAGCGGGCCGTAAGCTCGATTTCCTTTGCCAGGAAATGCATCGTGAAGTGAACACGATCTCGAACAAACTCACGCAGCTCGACGTCGCGACCCATTCCCTGACGCTGAAGCAGACCATCGAGCGCTTGAAACAACAGGTCCAAAACATCGAATAGCGCTAACGGGCGCGATTGCTATAGAGGCTCATTATGCCAGTATTTGTCGTTTCAGCCCCTTCGGGCACAGGCAAAACTACTCTGAACCGCCGGCTCCTTAAAGAGTGCCCGCGCCTCGAGATGTCCGTTAGTCACACAACGCGTGCTCCCAGAGCAGGCGAAGTGGATGGCGTGCACTATCACTTCATCGAGCCGATTCAGTTTCGGACGATGGTCGAAGGCAACGCCTTTATCGAATGGGCCGAGGTTCATGGCAACCTCTACGGCACGAGTTTTAGCGAATTGAAAAGAATCGAGGCCGGCGGCAAAGACCCCCTACTCGAAATCGATATACAGGGCTGGCACAATGCCAAAAGTCTGCTCGACAACGCGATCAGCATCTTCGTATTACCCCCTTCCATGGCTTCTTTGTGGCAGCGTTTGGAGAAAAGAGGATCCGATCCTCTGGAGATCCGCTGGGTCCGTCTGCAGAACGCCTACGACGAAATTCAGAAGGCGCATGAGTATGATATTCTTATCATAAATAACGATCTGGAAGAGGCTTACTCTAAGCTCAAGGCCATCATCCTGAGCGGCACTCTCGAAGGTCAGAAGAACCCCGAAGGTCTTAGTCTCTGCTTAAGGCTCAATGAAGAGTTCGAATCAGCCGATTGGATCAAGGGGCTTCGCGATAAAATGGGCAGCTGACTCTCGGTTCAGGCTCAAGTCATGGTTTTAGATGTCTTCTCGCCAACTTATCGTTTCCACCCCACGCCTTTGAACTCATCGCCGCCGGCAATCCGGCGTCGCCTTTGAGCATTCTCCAAAATTTAGCGGTATTTTCCTGCTTTTATGAGAGAATAGCCCTTAGAAGAGTCTCATTGCGAATGAGCTATAACCGGACTCTTAATCGAGCGGATGTGCATGAGCGAAAGTATCAAGAAAGAGTTGAGCAATCCCAATGTGACCCCGTCGGTACCGGTACTTTGCCCGGACGACGAGTTCAGAGCCCTATTATCAAGTCTTGATACCTACATGCCAAACGCTGAGCGCGATATCATTCGCTCGGCTTATGAATACGCCGCCGAATGTCACATTCTGCAAAAGCGAAATTCCGGTGAGCCCTACATCTGCCATCCTCTTGCCGTTGCCATCATCGTCTCTACGCTCAAACTCGATACGCCTTCGATCGTCGCTGCTATTTTGCACGACACGGTCGAAGACACCACAGCGACTCTCGAAGATATCGAAAAGCGTTTTGGATTCGAGGTTCGTGAACTCGTCGACGGTTTGACCAAGATCAATAAGATTCAGTTTCGTTCCAATGAAGAAAAGCTGGCGGAAAACTTCCGCAAGATGATCATCGCGATGGCGAAGGATCTTCGCGTTATCCTCATCAAGCTTTGCGATCGTTTGCACAACATGCGAACGATGGACGACATGCCGATGGAAAAGCGCAAACGCATCGCGCAGGAAACGCTCGATATCTACGCTCCACTTGCGAACCGCCTTGGTATCAACGGGATCAAGAGCGAGCTGGAAGATCTTTGCCTACGCGTCCTCAAACACGAAGTTTATCAGGATCTGCGTACGAAGATCGCCGCGAAGAAATCCCAACGCCTCACCTATATCAGCGAAGTGAAGAGCGTTCTCGAAGCCGAACTCACCAAGTACGGCTTCACCGATATGCAGGTTTACGGACGACCTAAGCATTTCTTCTCGATCTACAAGAAGATGATGGAACGTCACCTTGAATTCGAAGATATTCACGATCTCTTCGCCTTCCGCATTATCGTGAAATCGATCAAAGACTGTTATGAAGCCCTCGGTAT
>SEDW01000423.1 GCA_004193325.1 Pseudomonadota bacterium
AGTGGACTCCCGGCTGTGACCAAGATTGAATTGAGTGGCGCCAAGATCAGTCTCGCTCTCAAAGGCAATAAGGTCCAGATCAATGGCCTGCAGCGGAGCTTCACTCCTGATGATGCGAGCGAACTCCTTGCCCGCTTTAAAGAGCCATCGAAAGATAAAGACAAACGTCTACCCCGCTTTATTCTCAGCGATGTGATGATTGATTTAAATTATGCGGGTCTCGCCGAAACAGAGGAGCAGGCTTCTAACGCAAATCTAGTATTCGATCTTACAACGACTCGCCAAGGCAGTGTGGAGGCACTCTTTCTCAAAAGCGATCATTTTGATTTCGTAAAATTTGCTCAGGTGCTCGATGAGTATCTGCAAGGCATGAAAGGTGTTGACGCATATCTCGCGAAGAGGAAGTGGCTGGAGCTCTTCGTCAGTGGCCAAGTGAAAAACCTCAACCTTCGCTGTGAAAATGGCCCCAACTGTGAGGGTCTCGCAGAGCTCGAAAATCTTAAAACGAATGAGGATAATTGGATTCCCGCAGTCGACAAGCTTGATGCCGCCTTGAAATGGAAGGACAATGTTCTGCACATAGAGGCTCGAGACAGTGTCAAGACTCTTAAGTGGAAAAAGCTTTATGCTGAGCCCCTCAAGATCACGACACGTGCACTAAAACTTGAAATCCATATTTTAGATAAAAATCTGCAGATCCAAATCCCTCAAACGAAGCTGGGCTATAACGCGGTGAATGCCGACGTCAACGCCACGATCGATATTCCCTTCGATGCGCCTGCAGACACAGTTCTTCGCTATGATGCTGAAGCCGACTCCACGGACTGGCAAAAGGTGGTCGCAGTCTTGCCTGATGCTATCATTGGCGATGCTACGATGGGCTGGCTGTCAAAGAATATCAAACATGCCGATATTCGTAGAGTGCAGTCGAAAGGTCGAGGCTTTGTTCGCGACTACGGAACGGTTGGTGATGTCAAAGGTCATTTTACAATCAATGCGGCGATCTCTGCGGTGAAACTCGACTATCTGAAGGGTTGGCCCCTGCTTGATGCATGCGATGGCCAGTTTGCAATGAAAAACCTCCGAATCGATATCTCCTCTCTGACTTGTAAATCCATGCAGGTGGCGGTCAGCAAAGGTTCAGTTGTGTTTCCTGACCTCACTGCCAAGCCGCCTTTTATCGTCATTGGTTTTGAAGCGAGAGGGACTTTCGCGCAAAGCCTCAGCTACCTTAAGGCAAGCCCTCTTCTGTCCGTGGGCAAGGTCCTTGATGTTCTCGGGGTGAAGGCTGCTGATCAAACGACGACGATTGCTATCAGGGCGCCTCTTGGCAAAGCGGATGAGAAGAACAAGCTCTCCGTCGAAGGGACAACGATTGCGAACAAGGCGTCCATCGATACCCCTGTCGGACTATATTCCGGCAAATCTGAGCGCATCCATGTCTCTTACGATCAGTCAGGGCTCAAGAATCTTGAGGGACAGCTGATCAGTGCCTTTGAAAGTTCTGACCTTAAGATCCAGCGGTCGAAGACGCCCGATGGTCTGGCGATCGAACTCGTTCCTTTGAAGCCAGGACCGGATTCTCTAAGGGCGAGCGCCTTTCTCAGTCCTGCCACTGGGCCTTCACGCATTCGTGGGACGGCAGAGGGCATAAAGCTAAAGGATCGTTCGGCTGTAGCAAACGTTGAGGAGATCGACTGGACCTTGGGTGAGAATTCTCTCCTCAAGGTCAGGGGCAGGGGCCTGCTTCAGGATCTCGGCGCAGCCGCGCAAAACTTCGGTGTGCCCGATGTATTGAAAGAGGGTAAGGGAACTGTCACCTACGATCTCAGCCTCTCTAAAATTGGCAAACAACCCATTCTCGTCGCTTTGGGCGGCAGCTTGAGTGTTGATGCCAAGGATGGTGTCATCAGTCGCTTGCCCACCTGGGCCGCTACGGCTGTGAACGCGGCAAATCTACAAAGTTTTAAGGTCGATGAAAAGTTGCCTTATAAAGAGCTAAAGGCGGATCTGACGTTCGTTGATGGCAATTTGAGTGTAAAGAAGTCGAGTCTGAATGCAGGCATTATAGAAGTGCAGGGACAGGGCGAAGTTAATTTTGCCAGCAATCATATGAATCTGAATTTAAAATTTGTTCCTGATCTTGGATCGGCTCCGACGGCGCTCGCCATCGGAATCTGGAATCCGTTCGTCGGAGCGGCTCTCTTTGGGGTTTCGCAATATGATGATCGCGCTTCGGATTCTTTTCTCAATCGACTCGCTGCTCAGACGTACAAGCTTGAAGGTCCAACCAAAGACCCTAAGGTCAGCCTTGTGAAGCTCTTTGAATTGAAAGATGCGTTTCGCTGATTAAAGTCATCAAATATTCATTGTTATTCCGAGCCTTTAAGCGACTAAAGGCAATTCTTACCACTGCCTAAACACCCGAAACTTAAAGTGAATAAATCTCTTTCGGGAAACGTTTCATTTGCCTTCATCTTCAGCCGATACACTGTTGAGAATTTATTAATTATTCTCAGATTCAGGGTGGCGGAAAAATGAAGCGGAATGTCATAAATGCAAATCTCAGGCATTCATGGATAGCTCTCACAGTATTTCCGCTCATCGCCGGTCTTCAGTCCTGCAGCAAGCCGCCGTTGCCGTATCAGTATAAGTCTGGCTCAAGCGATGCGGGCGCTAAAGTTGATCCTGATGATAGTGATGACAAAGATGATGACAACACCGAAGGCAATGACGATCCCGAGAGTACTAAAGACCCCGTGACGACGTCCGGAACCAAGACAGAAGAAATTCCCACGCCTGTCGAAGTTCCGAAGTTTGTACCCTGTACCGAGCAGGCCGCTAAGTGCAGCCCTCACCAGATGGTTCTCGCCGATTATTCCCTAGGTCGTTTGCTTTACGTGAATCTCGATGATCCTAGCAAAGACTGGAATCTTGATGTCCCGGGCGGCGCACGTGATGTGCAGCTGATCGGTGATAATAAAGTTCTTGTCGGTACAGTCGAGGGCGGTGACGGTCCCTTTGGTTGGCATGAAGTCGATCTAGCGACGGGCAAAATCGTCAAGTCGGTGACAGGTCTCACCGGACCAGTGATGTCCGTTCAGCGCCTTGCCAACGGCAACACCTTGCTGATTGGCAACAATCTATTGGGCGGCAGCGGTGCAGTCGTCGTCGAAACGAATGATAAAAAAGAAGTCATCAGCAAAAGAGAATTTCCAGGTATGGCCAACTTCCGAACGGTACGCCGCAGTCGTGATGGTCATTTCTTCGTTGGCAATGGCAGCAACATGATGGAGATGACCTCTGACGGTAAAGAGGTCTGGAAATCGGATGTCGGTGCTCAACCAGCCTATATGGGCCTTAAATTGGCCAGCGGCGAGCGGGTCGTGGCGAGTGGGCACGGAGGAAAAATCTTTACCTACGATGCGAAGACTGGTTTAAAAACGAAAACTGTTTCGCTTCCTGACATTGATGGAACCAAATCCATGCCGGCGTTTGCTTCAGCATTCGCTGTCCTTCCGAACGGCAACTACGTGACGACCAACTGGGCAGGAGGTACCAAAACACATGGTAATGATGGCCCTCAGGTTTCGGAATATACCCCAGATGGCAAGCTCATCTGGTCTTGGAAACAGCAGGCCGAACGCATCTCTGCA
>SEDW01000424.1 GCA_004193325.1 Pseudomonadota bacterium
GGCGCGAGCGCTGCTGTCAAAGCCACTCAGACATTCAACAATCCCGTATTCAGCGGAATGGAAAAAGCGCTAAGCACGGAAGGAGTTGATTTAAGACTCTTTGGGAAACCAATTGCCACAAAAGGTCGCCGAATGGCCGTGTGTCTGGCAACGGGTAAAACTATTGAGGAAGCGCTGGAAAAAGCCAAAAAAGCTCGCTCTCAGCTCGAAATCAGCGAAGGCTGAATTTAGGTATTTTGCTCCCCCTCTTTTCGGTGCTAGCCTCACAGCAGGTCACGAATCGAGGGGGATTTTTTATGACTGAAGGTTCAAAAGAAAATATCACCAGCATGCTCGTTGAAGAACGCATCTTCAATCCACCCGCAGCCTTTCAAAAAAATTCCAAGGTAAAATCCCGGGATGAATATGAAAAACTTCGTCTAGAAGCGAGTACTGATCCGGATAAATTCTGGGCCGCTCAAGCTCGAAAATTTCTGAAGTGGGAAAAGGATTTTACGCAGGTTCTCGATTGGCAATTGCCTCACGCCAAGTGGTTTGCCGATGGCAAAATCAACGCCAGCGTTCAGTGCCTCGACAAACAAATCGCTGAAGGCCGCGGCAGCAAAACGGCCTTAATCTGGGAAGGCGAGCCTGGCGAACAACAAAAATTCACTTATGCTCAGATGTTGACCGAAGTCAGTCAGGCTGCAAATGCACTCAAAGAACTCGGTGTGAAAAGCGGTGAGCGGGTAACGATCTACCTGCCGATGATTCCCGAACTGATGATCTCGGTCTTAGCCTGTGCACGAATCGGAGCTGTGCATAACGTAGTCTTCGGTGGTTTCAGTTCAGAAGCTCTTTCAGGAAGAATCAACGATTCCCAGTCGGTACTCCTTATCACAGCCGATGGCTCCTACCGTAAAGGTGCGATCGTCGATCTCAAGAAGAATGTGGATGATGCAGTCGTTCATTGTGCCAATCTCAAAAACATTCTCATCAAAAATCGAGTCGGCGCAAAATTTGTTCCTGTGAAGGGCCGTGATCATGATTGGGATGCCCTTGTCAAACGCCAGGCCAAAGATTGCGCGCCGACAATTGTTGAGAGCGAGCATCCACTCTTTCTCCTCTACACGTCGGGCAGCACCGGCAAACCCAAAGGCATCCTGCATACGACCGGCGGTTATCTCCTTGGGGCGGCGATGTCCTTTTCCTACATCTTCGATTATCGCGAGGATGATATTTACTGGTGCACGGCCGACGTCGGCTGGATCACCGGCCACTCCTATGTGATCTACGGACCGATGACAAACGGGGCCACGGTTGTCATGTATGAAGGCGCACCGAACTTTCCTGATGCCTCACGCTTCTGGCAAATCATCGAACGCCACAAGGTGTCGATCTTCTATACGGCGCCGACGGCGATCCGTTCCTGCATTCGATGGGGCGATGAATTCGTGACGCCGCATGATCTCTCCTCGCTGCGGATTCTTGGAACGGTCGGGGAACCCATCAACCCCGAGGCGTGGATGTGGTACCACACGATGATCGGCAAAGAGCGCTGTCCTATCGTCGACACCTGGTGGCAGACCGAAACGGGCTCGATCATGATTGCGCCGCTTCCCGGGGCGATTCCGACGACCCCAGGCACGGCTACGGTCCCTTTCTTTGGAATCGATGCGGCTGTCGTGGATGAGTCCGGCAACGAAGTGGGAGCGGATCAGGGCGGATTTCTCGTGATCAGACGCCCCTGGCCAAGCATGGCCCGCACCATCTACGGTGACGATGAGAGATTCAAAACCCAATACTGGTCGCAGATCCCAGGCGTATATTTCACTGGTGACGGCGCCCGCAAAGATGCCAATGGCTATTTCTGGATCATGGGCCGAATCGACGACGTTTTAAACGTTTCCGGTCACCGTCTCTCAACGATGGAAATCGAGAGTGCCCTCGTTAGCCATGATGCGGTTGCCGAAGCTGCTGTGGTCGGTCGTCCGGATGAAATCAAAGGCGAAGGCATCGTAGCCTTCGTCACGCTTTCATCAAAATTCAAACCCTCCGACACGCTTAAAAAAGAGCTGACACAGTTCGTCGCAAAACAGATCGGAGCCTTGGCCCGTCCTGACGACCTGCGCTTTACGGACAGCTTGCCCAAGACAAGATCCGGTAAAATTATGCGCCGGCTTTTGAGGGATATTGCAGCGGGACGCGAGAGCAAAGGCGACCTGTCCACTTTAGAAGACTTGGGCGTCATGGATCGCTTACGTGCCGATAACACGGAAACTTAATCTTCCGGTCTCATCGTCTATTCATTTTTTTCGCTAGCTTCACGGCAAGAAAATGAATAGACATAATATTCGGTCTTTCAGGACACTGACATCAGGAGAAGCAGATGAAATTACGAAACCTTGCGATAGCGGCACTCGGCATGATCCCATTCTCAGCAGCTCATGCTAACACTGCAATCGACGGCACAAACCGTTTCACCGGTGGCTTGCTCTTGCAGGACACGAGTTACGAGACAGATGATTCCTTCGATGTTGAAGGTCAGCTCCTCGTCGGTGGCTACAAGGCAGCAATCAATCCTAAGTTCTCCATCGGTGGCGGAATCGGTCTCATGATCGACGGCGAAATCGGTGATGGCGCTCAAGTCGGCGACGGCTCTGGATTCCGTCTCTTCGGCGATGCTCAGTATGAAATCCACCGCATCAACCAAAACAAAATCCTCCTGACCGGTACTTTGTCTCACGACCGTTTCAGCTTCAGCGAAGGTCAGGCTGATATCGATTTTACGATCACCGAGTTTAAAATCGGTGGTCTCTTCCTTCACGAAGTCAGAGATTTCTCTCTCTACGCGGGTCTTGAACTCGTGGCCTACTCGGATGGCGAAGTGGAAAGCGGCAACTTCAATGCTGACGCGAACCGCGACGATCGTTTGAACATACGTCTCGGCGCTTCGTTCAACGCGACTCCCAAGTTTGCCTTGCGCGGAGATTTGCTCCTCATCGGTGAGCAGACGCTTCTTCTTGCTGCAGACTTTGCACTCTAAGACCTACAGCCGGCCCCTACTCTAGGGTCGGCGTTCTTTCCGGCCTCCAGCCTTCGCCCGATTCCCGGTTTTCATTCCCCATCAAATTGTGTTAAGACTCTCCTGTTTCGCCAGGGGTGCCGCAAGGCTGAGAGGATGAATCTGCCCAGGAGCACAGTCATCTAACTCTAGTACCTGAACTGGGTCATACCAGCGTAGGAAGTGCGAATGAATTTGCTTGCGGCTGCTCCTATTGTCCAGAACATACCCGCCAAGGGTGTATTAGGAGTCGTTTGCCATGGAAAAAGAACCTACCTTCCAAAAAGTCTATATTCAGGGAAGCATCCACCCTTCGATCCGCGTGCCGATGAAGAGAGTGCAGCTTCACGAAAAACTCCCTGATGGCAGCATGGCATCACTCCATCTCTATGACACCTCTGGACCTTACACCGATCCAGAACTCGATCTCGATGTTAAAGTCGGCATACCCCGTTTGCGTGAACAGTGGATCCTCGATCGTGCGGATACTGAAGAACGCAACACGACCCAATATCTAAAACTCATGGCGAAAGCCGGCACTCTGCCTTTCGACAGCCATAAGCCCCGTCGTGCGAAAGAAGGCAAAAACGTCTCGCAGATGTACTACGC
>SEDW01000425.1 GCA_004193325.1 Pseudomonadota bacterium
GCTATTGCCACAGACGAACTCAAGGTCTTTCACATGGGCGATACGACCCTTGTTCAGGGACAAAGTATTCACCTGATGAAATGCAGCGATTCGGCCGTGGTGACGTCCGGCACAGCGACACTTGAATGCGCACTGGTTGGAACACCGATGGCTGTTGCCTATGTCATGCAGAACTTGAGCTACAAGATTGCCAAGCACTTTGTGAAACTGCCGCACATTAGCCTGGTGAATTTGGTAGCGGACTATGGCTTGGTCAAAGAATTTGTCCAAAATTTTAGCGGCGACGAACTTGCGCAGGAGCTGACCAAGCTTATAAGTGACGAGACCTATCGGGCGCAGAAAAAGTCCGAATTGGATCGTCTGAATGAGAAATTGAAGGGAAATCTCGCGCAAAAGGCGGCTGAGACTATCGCTTCGTGCTATCGGGAGGGTTTACCCCACTCGCGGCATTTACAAGGCCTTAACAATCGGCCTCTGGAAAGCGCTACAAGCAAATAAAGTACTTGCTTTTTTTGCCCTTTAGCACTACCAAATTGCACTCTGGAAGCCTTGTATCGTTTTTGATTAATCCTGCGAATTTTCGCTAATTATGAGCTCGGGCTCATGGAGAAATTCCAGGCCTTCGAAACCGGACACGAAGAGCTAGTCGCATACGGCGCGCTTCACTCGGCAGGTCCCGCACTCAACTAAAGGATGCACCTTATGAAAAATGGTTTGCTAGCCTTGGGTCTCGTTCTCGCCTCCTTGCCAGCCTACGCGAAAGACACTCTCGTGATCTTGTCGCCGCACCGTAAATCCATTCAGGACGAATACGTTCCTGCCTTCGTTGAGTATTACAAAAAGACTTTCAAAACCGATGTTCAGGTCGACTGGCTTGATCAGGGCGGTACATCGGACGACGTGCGTTTTATTCGTGCGAAATTCGGCTCAAATCCTAAATCTTCGGGTGTCGACCTTTTCTGGGGCGGCGGCACGAGCGTTTTTGTTGACCTGCAGAAGGCCAACTTTCTTGCGCAATACAAGCTTCCGAAAGAGCTGAAGGCGCAGATTCCAGACAACGCTTCGGGCGTTCCCCTCTACGATAAGACTGAGACCTGGTATGCATCAGCATCCTCGTCCTTTGGTATGTTCTTCAACAAGAAGATCATGAAGTTCGATGGTATCCCTGATCCTAAGTCTTTCCGTGATCTCGCCGGCCCGGCTTATCTCGGTAACATCAGTCTTTCCGATCCTCGCCGTTCGGGAACTGCCAACACCATGAACGCGATCATCCTCCAAACTGAAGGCTGGGTTAAGGGCTGGGAGCTTCTTCATGAGCTCGCAGGTAACACCCGCACTTTCACACACTCGAGCAGTGACCCTATCAAAGCGGTCGTCTCAGGTGATGTTACGATGGCTATGGCGATCGACTTCTACGCCCTCGCCAAAATCGGTGACCTTGGTAGCGAAAACCTTGGCTTTACCCTTCCGACTGGCCAGGCCGTCCTAGACCCCGATCCTATCGCTATTCTTAAAGGCGCTCCAAACCGTAAGGTTGCAGAACGTTTCGTGGATTACGTTCTTTCCGTCGAAGGCCAGAAGCTTTTGATCCTGCCTAAGGGCGTCCCGGGCGGTCCTAAGACAGCTTCTCTCGGCCGTATGTCAGTCAACACAGAGGCTTACAAAGAGACCGAAGGCAAACGTATCTACAAGCTCAATCCCTTCTCCCAAAAAGGTTTTATCCGCCTCGATATCGAGAAAGCCGCGAAACTCCAGCGCGTATTTAACGATATGACCGGCGCCCTCCTGGTCGATACTCATGACGACCTCAAGAAGGCCTGGACAAAAATTATCAAGGCGAAAAATGTCGATCAAGCGAAGGTGGCGGAATTTGGTAAGGTGCCGCTGTCTGAGGACGAATTCTACAAATTGGCCGAGAAATGGGACGACGAAGTCTTTAGAAATCAGACGATTAACAGCTGGGTGACCTTCGCTAAAACGAAGTACAAGGCTGTCCAATAACAGTTGCCCCTGAACTGTGCGCGAGATCCGAAAGCCAGAGCATTTTTAAGACGTGCTAACGAATTTGCAGGAAGTCTATGGAAGTCGTATTCAAGGGTATCTACAAGCGTTACGGACAGGTCACTGCTGTTCACAACCTCAATCTTACTATTGAAAAAGGTGCGTTGCACTTTCTCCTCGGTCCATCGGGCTGCGGAAAAACCACGACTCTCCGTATGCTTGCAGGCCTTGAGCCTGTTTCTGAAGGACAACTGTTCTTCGACGGCAAAGACGTAACCAAGCAGCCGGCAGTGGAACGCGGAATCGGTATGGTTTTCCAAAACTATGCTCTCTGGCCCCACATGACTGTATATAAGAACATCGAGTACGGCCTCAAACTCCGTAAACTCTCGAAAGAAGAGATCAAGGCTCGTATCGACGAAGTCGTTTCGATCACGCACCTTGGTGCTTTCGTCGATCGTCTTCCGGGTCAACTCTCTGGCGGTCAACAGCAACGCGTGGCTCTGGCCCGTGCTCTTGCGATTCGTCCGAACGTTCTCCTCCTTGATGAACCTCTGTCCAACCTCGATGCCAAACTTCGTATGGAAATGCGTGACAATATTCTACGCATTCACAAGCAGACCGGCATCACGACTCTTTACGTAACTCACGATCAGCGCGAAGCGCTATCCATGGGGACAAACGTATCGGTTATGCATGCGGGTCACCTCATTCAGACCGACAATCCCCGCACTCTTTATACCACTCCGAAAACTGCGTTTATCGCAGGTTTCATCGGTGAGACGAACCCAATCGATGCTGTCGTTGAGTCGATCAATGGCCACGAGACGATGGTCCGCACCTCCTTCGGTCTCTTCCGCTCAACTCACAAGTCGCAGACTTTCCAAGTTGGCGAAAAGGTGAGTCTGAGTCTTCGTCCGGAAGCGATTCACATCGACTGGACGAACAAGGGCAGTGGCGAGAACTACTTCAAGTGCAACGTGGAACACCTCACTTACCTCGGTGAGTCGGAGCAGTTTCTTCTCCGCTGTGACGGCGGTCATTGCATCAAAGTAAACTTCTACCACGCACCGGATCATTCTTTCCATGAAGGCAGCGTAGTCGGTTGTACGATCGACGCCTCAGACGTGCTGGTGTTGCCATCGCAAGTGGAAGGGCCATCGACCTGATGCAAACTACGATTGAAGAAGCGAGCGCATGGCGGCGCAAGGTCTCCGATTTTGTCGGCTACGGCACAGTCACGGCGACCATTGCGATCCTCTTTTTCTTCCTGGTGCTACCGGTTTCGGTCATCATGGCGAGAGCATTCTTTAATAACGGAGAGTTTACCTTCCGTTATTTCCCACTGCTCTTTTCGAACGAACTCCTTATGGGTTCGATCTGGAACAGTGTTCTCATCGGTATCGTCACGACCTTCTTTACGAGTCTCTTGAGCTTCCCCCTGGCGCTCATCAACGCTCGTTTCGATTTCAAGGGTAAGGCGCTTCTTTCGGGTCTTCTCCTCGTCCCGATGGTTATGCCGCCGTTCGTCGGCGCGATCGGCATCATGCGCTTCTTCGCGCGTCGTGGTTCGGTCAACCTCACTCTGATGGATTGGGGCTTCATCGACAGTCCTATCGATTGGCTCGGACCGGATAGCATGTTCTGGGC
>SEDW01000426.1 GCA_004193325.1 Pseudomonadota bacterium
ACTTAAGATCGAGGACTTAGCTAAGCCTTCCCCGAAAGAGGCTTTGACGAAATCGTGGGAATGGGAGGAAGATTGATTGAAATTGGAGCTGTAATCTCCAAGTCAAAGATGAGATTCGAACCATGGCGGGGCTCAGTATGTTTAGAACTTTTGGACCTATGTTCCTCATCCCCCTCCTCCTCAGCTTTGCCTGCGGACGTGAGGAAACAACTATTCAAAACGAATCCGGAACCGTTGTCGCTAGCGAAACGAGTTCCACGCTCACGACGACCTGCCCGCCACTCCCCAAGATCGAACTTGAGTCGATTAGTTATTGTAAGACACTTGGCAACGGCAACATCTCCAAAGTGGACTTGAAGCCGAGCAGTTTTGTGCAGGATCCGATCACCTGTGAGCCCAGTTCAGGGGACGATGGAATGAGGGCGACCATGATCGAAATGGGCTACGAGCCTTGTGAAAGTTAAATCTTACGCGGCGAAAGTTTAGGGATCGATTTCCACAATACTGATGCCACACACCTTCGCCGTTCGAGTAAATCCCCTGCATCGCGTCTCAGCACATGGGAATAACTAATTATTTATACGGGAAAACCGATCTCAACTCCTTGAAACAACTTCGATCTTTTCCTTAGGCTGCAAAGCATTCTCCTGCCATAACAAATAATGACCGCTTCTGCATAAATCTTTAAAATTCCACAAAGTACTGCCGATGGACTCCTTGATGGCAATCGATTGTCCTTGAGGGTCCTATGAGAGTTGTGAAAACACTTTGCGCAGTTCTGTTCGTCGCTGTTTCCGCTTCGTGAGGATTCGCCAATTAGCGGTTCTCATGTCGTCATGAGTCCAGGGACACTGGGCATCGCCGCGAGCCTTGTGCTCGAACAGGGAGCGAATTTCGCCGACACGACAGTCGGCAGTGAGATCGCTCTAGCTGGTGACGTCACCATTCAGGGAACCTCAGCTGGACTCATCATTCGTCCAACCGAAGCTGTGAGTCTAAAAAAGCCTTTAACGATCTCGATGCCTTTACCGTCAGGTACCGGTCTGCACCTTGCCGAGAGCAATCACTACCTCATCTTCTATAAAAGTTTCGATCCTGTTTCTGGAGAATTGTTAACCGGCACCAAAGCAGTTGACGGCGTGAGCGCGAAACTCGTTTTTGACACCAGCACCAATCGTGACTCTGTGAGTTTTGAAGGCTACTTCGGCGCTTACTGGGTTGCCAAAGTAAGTCGCGAAGTGAAAAAGGAAGAACTTGCTCCTGCCAAACTCTCAACAGAACCCGTCATCAATATCAACCGAGTCGCCGTTATCGATCAAAAAGGTATTGTGAGTGAAGCAGCAGTCGTTGCCGCTCAGGCAGTTCCGGACGTGATCTGGGGCGCAATTCAAACGTCTTTCCAATCCAGCAGTCGTAGCTTGAAAGTCAACGCATCCATAGCCAGCGGGCGCGTCCTGAGTCTTTGCAAACTCGATATCTCCGAAGACAAGACTCTGAGCAAGTTTAGCTCGACTGACAGCGGCAGCGCCCTCAATGCCGATTATCCCATCAGCAAAAGATCAGCTCACGATCTCTACGCACGCTTTCGTTGTAACGATGATCTCGGCCGCTTCACAGTATCCCCCTGGTCGAGCGCCAACGCTATCCCAGCCGCCACTCCTTCAGCTCCCAAAGATGTAGCCTTCTCAGGTTCAGCGAATGCAGCCCTTTCTGCAGCAGTGAACTGGTCGAACGATCTGACAATTGGATTTGCCGAGCACAGGGTAAAACTCTGTGCGAGCAGCAATTGCTCGACGGGCTGCAGCGAAGAAGTTTCAGCAGCATCCTCTCCGGTAAGCCTTAATGGAATCGCCGGCGCATCCCTCTTTGCCTGCGTTAAGAGCCTTGAAACCTCGGGCCTCATCTCAGCCTGGACCTCCTCCGCGAATCCTCTAAATTTTCCAGGAAGCAGTTCCACGACAGGCTCAAGCGCTCCAACAATCATTCAGGTCACTTCGAATCTCGCGGCAGGAAATTATTCAGTCTCAATGGTGATTCCTATCCTCGTCACCTTCAGTGAACCCGTACTCGTAAGCGGTGGCGATCCTAGAATTGCTCTAGCGGTCACTCCTTCCGCAACAGCTATCTACTCATCGGGCTCCGGGACGTCCACCCTCACTTTCAACTACACGATTGCTGCAGGCCAGTCAGCAGCGCGGCTCGACTATCAGAACTCAAACTCATTAAGTCTCAATGGTGCTGCGATCAAAAGTGGTGCCGGGTTGAATGCGGACCTCACCCTACCCATTATCGGCGCTCCGAATTCTCTTGGGATGCTGACCAACTTAGCGATCGTCATTCCCAACAATCAACCTGTTCTGATGTCGAATTACGGCAACTTCAATATCGTTGCCGGCGGTTCCATGCCGAATCTTGACATCAATGATGTCAATAGCGGCAGCGACATGGACGTTGACGGCGACGCGCTTAGCTACAGCTGCACCTTTTCCATGACTTCAAACAGCAGCACTTACTACTCCGGAGCATCCTGCTCTCTCCTCGGCGGCATTTATTCCCTCGGATCAACGACTGGATTGTTCAGCTGGTCTCCAAACGCGGCCTCGGTGCCTCTAGCCGGAAAGCCAGCGGACTATGTAATCACAATCGCTGCCAATGATGGACGTGGAGGAGTTGCCAGCACGTCTCTCACTGCCAAGGTTATTGCTCCTAATAACATCCACTACGCTTTCAACGCCGGGCAAGGCAGCTCGTATGATTATGATCCGAACCTCATCGATTATTCAGGCGGATATGCAAGACTTATTGCGGCGGATCAGCTGGACAACGATAGCAGTAGCAGTGGATTTGCGAGTGGAGAAGCAAACGGCATCTCCTTTATGCCGAATGGCATCCGTCTCGGTGCCAGCGCGCTCTGTAATGGCCTCATTGCCAACTGCAATAAATTGCCAAGTCTCTCTGCAGAACTTGCAAGCTTTCGCGACTACTATCCAATGGATGGAAATACTTTCTCAGCGAACGGCTTCACCACGGTAAGTGGCGCCACGATGATTAATGATTCCAAGGTGGGCAGCCGCGCCCTGGAACTCAACGGCAGTACAAACTACGCGACGATTCCCGGCAATCTCAGCGGCGACTTCACAGTTTCGTTCTGGCTTCGTGCGATCAACGGTTACACCGATTGCTCTGACTTCGCCAATGGCGTCGGGCTCGTCTCAGGCCGCAGCGCATCACTGACCAATCACTGGGGCATTTCGATTTGTGATGGCTGGATCGTTGCCGGTTCGAATCTTTCGATTAAGAGTAACATTCAAATCAACAACAACACCTGGCGTCTTATTACCTTCTCTCGCAGCGCTTCAACCGGGATAATGAGGCTTTACATTGATGGCAGGATTAATGCATCTCTTGCCGGAACCACCAACTCCCTTACGAACTCCCCGGTGTTAAACATCGGCAGCCATCCAGGCGTCGCCACCTACTATCAAGGACAAATCGATGAACTGGCCATTTATCAGACCGTTCTTTCAGATGCGAGTATTCAGTATCAATACGATATGCAAAAGACCGAGCGTTCCGGCTATTTCGTTTCTCAGGTGATGGACAGTAAAGCGCCTGGGGCGATCTGGCAAAGTCTGGATTGGAAGACGGCATTGCCCAACGGCAAACAGCTGCCGGACTATAACCTCGCAATCGTCAACGAATCCCCCGCCGATTACAGCGGCCTCCCCACGCCTTCGCTGATGAACGGAAATATCGGACTCTGGCACCTGAACGAATCCTCTGTAGGCACAGCACCCGGAGGAAAGGACTTCATGGACAACTCTGGAAATCTTGCCCATGCGCAGCTCTATGGAAATACCAATTACGTCACAGACCGGGGTAGATTTCGTTCGTCTGTGAGAATGACCGCTGGCTCCTATGCAAAGATGCAAAGTGCTGCATTCGAACTGGGTACGGGATCTCTTACGGTTTCGGCTTGGGTAAAATATACGGATAATTCCGATGCAAAAATCTTTGGTACAGGGTGGATCACGCCTTCGACAGGCTGGTCTCTGAATGCGAGCCAGGGCAAACTCATGTTTAGCATCGGCTCAGTCTCCGCTACCGCAGTAACCTCATCGGCCATCCAGACAAACAACAACTACAATGATGATGTCTGGCATCACGTGCTGGGAGTTTTGGATCGATCACTCAATATTGCATCGTGCACAGCCCTTAATGCGAACAGTGGTCAACCCGCTTATCTGGGCGGAACGACTACTGTGAGCTTTAACGGAGCCATTGACGAGGTCGCTCTCTGGTCGCGCGCTCTGCTCGACAGCGAAATTAAATCCGTCTATCTACGCGGCGGAAACCGGGTCAAATTCCAAGTCAAGAGTTGCTCGACAGCGAACTGCATCGACGGCGTCCTCCTTGGTCCTGAGGGCAACGATACATCCTATTACACAGAGATCCTGAACAGCACCAACCCGACAAATCCACTGGGGCTTGCCAAACCCACATCGCCTAATCTGGAGTTTGGGACTGTCGGCCTGAACGTGCCCACAGGCAATCGCTACTTCCAATACAAAGTCATTTTAGAATCGGATGATAGAAATGATCTCTGCAACTACGGAAGCAACGCCTCCTGCTCACCCGAACTCCAGAGCGTGCACGTTGGACCCGATCATTACCCAGAGATGGCGACGATCAGATCCCTGACGACCATTCCCTTTTATAGTTTCCAAAGCCTCGCCGACACATTCGGGCCTGCCGGTTGCCCTCACGGAACTCGGTACGTGCTCTCTCGTGATGGTATCAATTGGTTCGCTTATCCCAGCTCCAACTGGCAAGCATGGGCCGGCAATTTCGCGGGAGCAACTTCAGTATCAGGAATTAATGCTGGTGCAGGATTGTTTGGAACCCAGGTGGGACGAGACAATTTCTTCATTAAAGCCGTTCTCGGTTCGAACGGCTTGACGCCTTGCGAGTTGGACGACGTCTCGCTGCAGTTTAACTCCAGCTTCTGATCGTCAACTGGGGAGAGTGATCAACCCTCCCTCGCCCACTCCAGCTGCTTACCGATAACGTTCAAGAGAGCATCGCGATTGATAGGCTTCATCAGATAATCATCAAAGCCAGCCGCGATGCATTCATCACGGTAGCCCTTCATGGCATGCGCGGTGAGTGCGATGATCGACGTTTTAAAGCCCTTTTTGCGAAGAACGCCTACGGCTTCGAACCCATCCATGCGCGGCATTTGCACGTCCATGAGCACAAGATCGAAATCACCTCTTTCTGCCATCTCCACACCTTCGAGTCCGTCCGATGCAGTCTGCACTGATTGAACGCCCTCGCGTTTGAGAATGCGGGATATCAGCAATTGGTTATCGGGAGAATCTTCAACCAGCAAAATCTTCAGACCGGTCAAAGGCTTTTTGTCCTTGACCATCGGCATAGGTTTTTCGCCATAATCCCTAGCGATGTCGAGACCGTCGAGTATAAGCTCAAGTTCAAACTCGCTTCCTTCATTCGGTGAAGAATAGAGGATACGGAGCTGCCCGCCCATGAGTTGAGCGAGGTTATTCGAGAGAGCCAGACCCAGTCCGGTCCCCCCAAAACTTCGGTTGATCGAGGCGTCGGCCTGAGAGAAAGGTTGAAAGAGCTTCAAC
>SEDW01001390.1 GCA_004193325.1 Pseudomonadota bacterium
TCACTTGCTCTCCTTGAAGGAAGTAACCCGACCTCAATTCCTTACCTATCGGTCGGCAGACGCGAAAGGCCACGCGCCCTTATACCGGTCACCCTTGAACCTTCGATTTGTGTCATTCTCCAGGGGGAAAAGTCACTGTTTTGCGATGGTGAGGTTCTAAGCTACCCGGCTGGAACATTCATTGCTTCAACACGGTATTCCGCGGCCGCTGCAGCTGTAAGTCAAGCAACAAGGCGTCATCCTTACATTGGCCTTCGTCTCGACTTTATAAGGAGTGAAATAGCAGCTGTGATACTTGAGGCAGGATTGGGGAATTCATGGGAGGGGGATTCGTTCAAACGATCAGTGAATTGGATTGAAGACGATCTGATTGATTTGCTTACAAAGATCGTAAAGCTTCAGTCGGAACCAAAGGATATAGCTTATCTCTCAAATCTTCTCAGACGTGAGTTGATTTATCGCCTTCTTAAATCTTCCAATGGACCTTCTCTCGTCAGCGATTTCGCATTAGATCGTACAGATGATGCTGTGACAAAAGTCATCGAATGGTTGAAGGCAAACTTCCAGGAACCAGTTGTCATCAGCGATTTGGCTCGCCTTCATGCGATGAGCGTTTCCACTCTTCATCATCTTTTCAAGGCGATGACTGGAATGGGACCGATTCAATTCCAAAAGCAGCTACGGCTTCAAGAAGCCAGACGTTTGATCATAACCGAGGGTGAGAGACCCTCTAAAACCAATTTAGAAATGCACTCGGCTTCGAGCTTCGATACCTCCGATTCCTTTTGAATTTCTTTGGCAAGCAGACCTTCGTAGCGGGCCAGGGTCATTCGAAAGTAGGAACTCAACTCCGGAGTGGATCGAACAAGTTTCATGAAATCCAGAAAAATCTTTTTACTTGGCGGATTAAAGTGCGGACTCTCGAGAAAATATCTCTTTAAGGCATCGAGGATCGACTCGTCTTTAGCTCTATCTCTTACTGCTTCAGCAAGCTTAACACCGAGCTCTTCTTCGATATCGAAAACCAGAGTTTCCTTTTTAGGGAAGTAATTGAATACCGTTGATAGAGAAACTTCAGAGGCTGCCGCTACATCCGCCATCGTCACAGAATCGTAACCCTTTTCCATAAACAT
>SEDW01000427.1 GCA_004193325.1 Pseudomonadota bacterium
GCCTTCTCAAAGTCATCAACCCACCAGTAGGTAACCGACCCACCGCTGCTCACAGGAGTCTTGCTGTCAGCCTGGTGAAAGCAAAGATTGATTTCTCCAATCTTGAACATCGCAAATTTTTCGTCGATATAAGTCGGCTTACGGTCCAGCACCGACGCATACCAGTCACGGCTCTGCTCGATGTTCTCGACAAACATGAAGACGGAATGAACAGCTTTGAACATATTTCTTTCCACTGAAGCCAAGAGAAATCTTTCTTAGGACTATCTGATGTTGAATCCGCTATCCTCCTCGCAACAACAGGAAAGGAAAGCGGCATGACACTCGATAAATACGTTACTCTAGGCCGTTCAGGACTGCGAGTCAGTCAACTATGCTTGGGCACGATGACTTTTGGCGAAGATCTCGGCTGGGGTTCTTCCGTAGAGGAATCAAATAAAATTCTCGATCGTTATACTGAACTCGGCGGCAACTTCATTGATACCGCGAATTTCTATACGAAGAGCCATTCCGAGAAAATTATCGGCGACCATGTGGGTAAGCATCCCAGCAAACGAGATCGCCTCGTCATCGCCACCAAATTCAGCGGAAATCTCTATCCGGGAGATCCGAATGGTGGAGGCTCCGGCCGCAAAGCCATCATCGAACAGTGTGAAAATTCTCTGAGACGTTTGCAGACCGATTACATCGATCTCTACTGGCTGCACAACTGGGACAAGCACACACCGATCGAAGAAACGATGTCGGCGCTGGATTCTCTCGTTCAGGCCGGTAAGATTCGTTACATCGGTGTTTCCGATACTCCGGCCTGGAAAATTGTGGAAGCGAATATGCTGGCCCGATTCCGCGGCTGGTCCTCTTTCGTTGGTCTTCAAATCGAATATTCGTTGCTGGAACGCTCTGTGGAGCAGGAGCTGGTGCCTATGGCGCTAGAGTTCGGGCTTGGTATTACTCCGTGGTCTCCGCTGAAGAGTGGTGCTCTGAGCGGCAAATACACGCGTAAGACGGTTGGAGCTGCCAAGGGTGCACGAGATGCGTTCATGGGTCATCTTCTTAACGACAACACCTTCGATCTCATCGAACAGATGGAATCGATTGCCAAAGAGAAAAGCACAACGGTAGCGCGAGTCGCCCTAGCCTGGGTTCGTCAGCAGCCGGGTGTGGATTCCACGATTATCGGCGCGAGGACTCTGGCTCAACTCGAAGACAACATAGGCTCGACCTCTGTTTTGCTTTCGGACAAGGAGGTGGCGCATCTCAATGGGCTGACCAAGCCTGTCTTCGGTTTTCCTCAAAGCATGGAACCAATGTTCCCGAGTATTCACAACGGAGGGACGACAGTGAACGGCGTCTCGGCAGAGACCACTTCATTCGGTGTGCAAAAAGGCGATAAAATTTACTAAGAATATTTTTGGCGAGCAGAAATAACAAAAGCCGGATCCCAAGTGGATTCGGCTTTTGTCTTGAACTTGACTTATCTACTTCATGAGTTCGATGCTTTGAATGACCTGACTCAATTCTTCAAATGCTGCTTTGCTTTTGACCTCAGAGCTTTCACAGTCCTGACGTTCCTTGCCTTCTTCATACGCTGAGCAATTCACTCCACGAATGGTCTTCTCAAAGGTTAGGCAACGATCTTTGTGAAAGGTTTGAAAGTGAAAGCCATTCATGTACTTCTGCATCCCCGCGTCGCCGAACGAAGTCACATAGTATTCCTGACCGGCAATCATCTTTTTATCAAAGCCTGTGCCGTTGGCAGCCAGGCTGTTTTCTTTCGTATGATTTCCGCAGGCATTCTCGATGGAATTGCCTGCACGGTATCCAATGCGAAGGGCAGCTCGGGTGCCTGTATCAAGGATTAAGAGGAGTGTCCCAGTCGTGGATTTGGGATCGGACATCCGGTAGAACTCACTCCAGTCCTCATTGGAAAGTGTGGCTGCAACTGATGTTCCCAGTACGGGTCTCATACTGCTTGGATAGGAAAATTTAAACTTCAACTCTTCGCTGCTGTAGGTTTGAGTCAATAAAGCTTGAGAGGAGGACGTGGTTGTCAAGGAAGCATCGGATATTAAAACCTTCTGTCGATGCTCGAAGGATTTGATCAGACAGTCCTTAAAAGAATCCTGATTCTTGTCTTTCGCTGCTTTGACTGAGGAGCATGTCTCCCTCTCGACAATCCACAAGCGCTGACTTTGGATCAGCTCATCCGCTTCGGGTCCCTCGACTTTTGCAAGTTGCTCTTTATAGTGAACCGCCAGTTCATCGTCGAGTTTACTGAGTTCGGGCACCTTGCAGATTTTTCTTTCGACATATGATTTGGCTTTTTTACAATCAAAGCTCGCAGCCTTACTGTCTGTTGACATCAGAGCGGTAGTGAAAGCGATTGCTGAAAGAGCAGACATCAGAATTTTCATCTTTTACCTCAGAGTCGGGTCAAGCCTTAAGCATGGGCCTTAAAGCCACAGAATCATAGATCACTAGATTACAATCAACGAGATTTTACCAGTCTAAATAATGACCTGGAGCAATCGTATGGAGAACTCCCACAGGCGGGATTTATCCCACAGATTAACCCCACAGTTCCTCAAAACACCTTTACAACCCCTCGAAATGTCTTGGCAAAAGAGCTGGCACGGCCCGTGTAATAGAAGCTTAAACAGAGTTCGATGTTGAGACCTGTTCTGCCTTTTGGAGCCAAGCTATGATAGCCAAACAACAAAGTCCCGCATTCGTCTGGCTCGTCAACCTCTGTATTGCAGCGACGTTGTTAAACGGATCAGGCGTTCTTCATGCAGCGTCAGCGATAGAGATTCAGCGGCCAGAATTTGCCCAAGGAAATCTTTCCGTCACGGTGAACGAGGATAGCGAAGGGACGACTGCCGACTATCAATCCTACATTATCACGTTCAAGAATCTGGATGATTACGAGCTGGCTTATCAGGATCTTTCGATAAAGTTTCCTGAGCTCATTACTGAGCCCGAACTGTTATCTCCGGCTGAAGCGGATCGCCTTCTCAAGACTGACGTCGCCGAGACTTCGTCTGTGAGAACCAGATCTGCGCCGGTCATTTATAATCATTATTACTATCCTCACTCCTATCGCTCTCATTCCCATCACCACTCTTCGGGATCGGGCGGCTGCAAGGATGCTTGCGCGGTCGTTGGTATTATACTTATCGTGGTGGTTGTCGTCGGAGTGATCGGGCTCATTGCGAATGCTGGCCGGGTTAAAGTGGATAAGGTTTCAGCAAAGGCTAAAGCCTTGGAGCGTGAAGAAGCGAATCAGGATCCCAAGGCTCCAATCCGCCTCCTGCGCTTTCAGGAAAAGATGCGAAAGATCACGGTTCGCAAAGACGATATTCGCGGTCTTAAGACGATCTTGATTGAAGTGGTCGACAAGAATGACAAGAAGAGGACGTTTCAAGCGAACCTGCCCGGAAGAGCTGCGATTTAAAGGACACAAAAAAGCCGACTCAAAAACTTGAGTCGGCTTTTTTAGTATCCTGAAGAATGGTAGCGAGAGGCGGGCTTGAACCGCCGACCTCATGATTATGAATCATGCGCTCTAACCAGCTGAGCTACCTCGCCATTAGTCAGGGATATAGTCTATAAAATCCAGAGCCCTAAA
>SEDW01000026.1 GCA_004193325.1 Pseudomonadota bacterium
AATAATCAAATCCAAAAGGTTCGTATGGATGGGCAGAACGCCGATGCCCTCAATAATAACCTAGCTAACCTCGCCCTGCTTCGCGGCATGCTCAATCCAGCGAAGAAAGGAACCGTCCACGAGCCGGCTCTTTATCCTACCGATTATTTCGCTAAAGAATGGACGCTTGCCAAAAACAACCTGACTGATATCAAACTCAAGACGCTTAGTGGCAAGAAGGTCACTCTGCATTCTTTCCGATCCGATATCGCTCCAGAAAAAGCAACGCGCTACTTCGGTGGTGAAGCCAAATCTCTGGCTGGTGACATGCTGGCGACCAATGCAGAAATAAGCCGTGACAAAGATCTGCAAATTATCCGCCCTAACGTCAAAGGCGGCTTTTATCCATTCTGGGTTCAATCCCTCGATATTCAGGCCAAAAACTTAATCAAAAAATCTGAGGTCCAAGGTCTATCGGGTGACAAGGAAGTGGTCTCGGTCGGACGCGTGAGTTTACTCCCTCCCGAACCAGGTCCGATCGAAGTTGAGATTCGACCAAGCACAGGTGGAGCCTGGAGCAAAGTCTTTGGATCAGCTGCAACGCCTCTGCCTCCCGGCGATTACGTCCTACGTTTGACGGCCAACGGCGTCACTTGGTTTGGCAAGGTAACGCGCGAAGACGGAGCCGAGATGGTTGTCGGCTTCGAAAACGGCGAAGTCACACACGGTGCTCGAAACATCAAGGCCAAATCCAAAATCCTTGGTGAGACTGTAGCCTTCAAACTCGGTATCGAAGAAAACGAAACATCGGAAGAGACCGTTGAAGAGATCAAGAACGTGACGATTCCCGGAGCCTCGACTGGCGGTGGTGATGCCACGTCTCAGGTGGCCTGGGAGGGCGGAAATAGCTGCAACTTCCAAAAGACCGGCGCAGGATCTCCCTCGGCAACACCAACGCCATCGACTGGCAGCGGTACAGGCACAGGAACTTCAACCACGACGAGCTCGGTAACTCCGACGACAAGCATTGTAACGACTACCGCACCAGCCGAGATTAAATATCGGGTGGCGGCCATCGGCGTCAACGGATTGGAAGGGACCGATCCCGCAGCAGCCTTTGACCTCAAGATCTATGTAACCAAGACCACAACCATTAAGAAAACAACGATCGCTAAGACCACAACCGTAACCACGCAAACACCAGGTTCGAGCGGCGGCGGCAGCTTCGGTGGTGGTGATCCTTCGAGCAACTGCCGAAACATGTGTAACCCCATGAACAACGTTCAGGCGTTGGCTGGCGAAACCATGTGGACCACACTCAAGCTGGCCGAAGCCGGTGGTGGTAATTCCCAGAATCTCCATTACTTCGCTCCCGATGAGAGCGGTGGTATTCAAAGCCTTGGCTTGCCTGGGGTGGTCTGTGCGAACTACGAGGGCGTTGCAGCCAACATCAGCTCAGAATTTGGCAACCGACCAATCGAGACGATTCGAACCGACTCCTTCCTTGATTGGGGCGGTAAATGGGTAAGCGTTTGGGCTAGCCAGAACGCTTCGGCAAAACAATACGAAAAGTTCTACGCTTTCATCGCTCCTAGCTGCGCGAGACAGTTGATTGGTGGCCGAAAAAACAACTGTGGTTGTTTCGAAGAATCCACTCTCATCCGCATGGCCGACGGCAGCGAGCGCACCGCCGCCGAGATTCGCCAGGGCGATCTCTTGTGGAACCCCAAAACCCAAAAGAATCAATATGTGAAACGCGTAATCGCGGGTCCAGAGAAAATCCCGCTCTACGCGGTCAAAATCAAAGGTAGCATCGTTCGTGTGACCCAGGGTCACCCCTTTCTCACGCCTTCCGGCCTCGTGCAGGCCAAGGACTTGCGTGACGGAGATCGCATCCTCGATAATGGTCAGGAAAATGAGGTAGAATCTGTAATAGCTGAAGTCCGAGACGCAGGGACCCCTGATCCTACCGTTTGGAACTTTGAACTTGAGGGCGAAAGCGACGACGATCACTATGTGCTCGCCAACGGAATCATGACAGGAGATCTTTATCTGCAAATGAAGTTGCAGGAGAATCTCAAATCGCAGGGAACGGAGAAATAAAATGAATTTTCCGGGTGGACGGCAAGGTATGGCTGTCTTCACGATTGGCATCATCATTCTTGGCCTTCTCTTCTACAAGAAAAAAGCGCCTTCGAATGAGACTGCTAATATTGAGGCTCCAGGTAAAAAGTCCGAAGTTCGCAGCGAAGCTCGTGAGACGCAGGTGCTTATTCAAGGCAATATGGGTTCGCAGAGCGCCGAACAGGTGGCTCTCGTACGAAAACAGGCCAATCAACGCATGGAAATGGGCCTTCAGCCGATTCCAACGATCAATCTGGGCACCAAGCTCAAGTTCAGCGTCAAGCACAAAACCTTCCCCTTCGGTTGCCAGAGCGGTGATTTTGATATTATCAAAGAGATCACCCCGAACTTTAAATCCAAAGACTTTCTACTATCCTTCGAACCTCTCTATGGCAATGCCGCTGATGGCTTTCGCACACGTCTGAGCCTCTTTGATATTGGCGAAGGTCGTCGTATCGCTGTTACTCTTCCTAAGCCAGGTAGCAAACCTAGAGACTATGGCGTCTACCTCTGCCTCGACGAGAAAAAGACAAATAACTGTTCGAAAAAAGCCAACTTTGCGCCCCATCTTTGGGCAGGCGCTGCGAACCCTAAAGCCGATAACAACCGAACGATATACTTTCAGATGATCACTCTCTCCGAGGATTCGGCCTTCATAATCCCGTCGAAGAGCATCAATAAAAAGACGATCGACAAGATGAAGAAGATCTTAGGTCCGATTATGGAATCAGAAAAATCTCTCGATCTGCTAGGCAAGAATTTTAGTGAACTTTCCAATATCCCTGGCCGAGTCACAACCGGTACTTTCGATTTCCCCCTTCCCTACCGCCACCCGAACTGCGGCTGAGCTGTCTTAGAAAATTTTCATGCCCAGCTTCCGAAAGGACTGTCTGGGCATTTCTATTGATCAACTTAGGGAAGAACGCTTTCCCAAAAAAAATTCTTCGCCCCTCTTGACCTTATTCCCATCGAATTTATCTTTGACCCAGAGGGGCACTGAAGCACCTGAAACACCGATAAACCATGGAGTTAGTAATGACTAATTTTTACATAAACCGTCGCGACCGTTCGAATTCCACCCCCGCCACTCTCTGGCGAACCTGGGATAGTTTTGCAAGTGATTTCGATACTTTCTTTCAGGACTTCGATCGAGCTCTGGGCAATGGCAAGCCTCAGGGAAAAAAGGATAATAACGGCCAAGGACCAAGCTTCGCGCCTGCAGCTGACGTGCATGAAAATGACAGCGGCTATGAGCTAAGCTTTGATATGCCAGGCTTTAAAATCGGCGATATCAGTATCGATCTTAACGGTCGAACCTTGAGTGTCAGCGGCAAGCGTGAGCGAAGCACAGAGGGCAGCAAGCTGCACCGCAGTGAGAAATTTTATGGCGAATACCGCCGATCGATCACTTTGCCAGAAAACATCAAATCCGAGCAAATTGAAGCCTCCTACGAGGACGGCGTTCTCAGCATCCAGTTGCCCAAGGCTCAGCTCGCTCAGTCCAGAAAGATTGAAATTGGGCAGAGTAAAGACAAGGCTTTGAATAATTCAATCAACAGCAGTCGAGAAGTCGAGCGAGAACAAAATCTTTCCCACTGATATGCAAAAAGGCCCGCAGACAGCGGGCCTTTTTTTGCTTTGAAGTGCTCGGAGATTTTTATAGGGGATCGCTCTCGGTTCTCTTCTCTTCCGCGCGGCGCTCAATGTGCTCGATGATTTTTCCGGCAACATTGATCTTGGTCGTCTTCTCTATGCCTTCAAGTCCAGGCGAAGAATTGACTTCCATAATCACGGGACCATTTTTCGAACGAAGGATATCTACCCCTGCCACTTCGAGCCCCATGACCTGGGCCGCTCGAACCGCCATGAATCGTTCCTCTTCCGTAATCTCAACCCGGTGACCACTGCCGCCGCGGTGAATGTTGGAGCGGAATTCACCATCGGCAGCTTTTCGTTCCATCGAGGCAATGACTTCGTCGCCGACAACAAAGCAGCGAATATCGCAGCCTGCGGCTTCCTTAACGAACTCCTGGACGATGATGTTAGCGTCGAGTCCACGGAAGGCCTCGATCACCGACTCAGCAGCCTTCCTCGTCTCGGCAAGGACCACGCCGATGCCTTGAGTCCCTTCAAGGAGCTTAACGACGAGAGGCGCGCCCCCTGCGATGTCGATCAGACCACCAACGTCCTTGGTGCTGTGGGCACAACCCGTGACCGGCAGTCCAAGGCCGGCTTTGGCCAGGGTCTGCAGGCAGCGAAGCTTGTCCCGCGAGCGGGCAATGGCCTGGGAACGGTTGACAGCGTATATGTTCATCAATTCAAACTGACGAACCACCGCCGTACCATAGAAGGTATTGGAGGCACCGATGCGGGGAATAACCGCATCGACGCCATTGAGTTCCTGCGATCCATAAAGAATCTTCGGATTGGTGTTAGTAATGTTGATGATGCAGCGCAGATAGTCGATCGCGCGAACCGAATGTCCGCGCTCTTCAGCTGCTTCGAGGAGACGACGGGTCGAGTACAGATCCTTCTTGCGAGAAAGTATCATTATCTTCATGCCAGCGGTCCCTCGTTGCTTTTTTTGCCCAAAATATAGGATCGACCCGAGTGTACTAAGAGATGACGTCGGATCGCTTGCCTGCCAATTAACATTCGAAAGCCCATCTTATCGCGATTCGTGAGGGTAAGTTCAATATCCCAAATGTGTGAACCCACCCTCAGCTGCGTGAGTATCACGGGCCTCAGGGAAGAATGCCCGGACGAACTCCTCACGTATCTCTGATCGTAGAGCTCGGCTTCGCACTGAACAATCTTACGACTTTGCCGCTGCAAAGGATGTACTTTAAATCGAACAAAGTCCTTACCCTTGTGCTTAAAAAGCTCAATATCAAAGGCGTGCAGGGTCGAAGTCCGGGCTCCGGTATCAATCTTGGCCTTGATTCTGTCAACACCTAAGCCCGGCAGCGCCACCCATTCCCGCCAGCCCACTACAAGGAAATGGGAATAGCGTTCGAGGGCATTTGTGCCAGGGGTCAGCCCAATCAGTTCGTTCGTCACGTGGATCTTACCCTTGCACCAGTCCGGATGCAGGCGGCCCAGAGGTCAGCCATAGCGTCTTTGGCTCACCGAGGGTTTAGTCATTAATTTGAAGACACTTAATGAAAACGTCCCAGTATAGCAAAGCCCCCCTATGAAGAGGCTAGGCAAATATTTGTAAGAGTGAAAATGTCTTGCTGCGATTTCGACCGACCAATTCAAATTTTTGAACATATTTATGAACTGTATGTTGACAGAAGCAGTCGAAGCCTTACTGTGGGAGGCTGAACTTACAAATACCGCACCACGGTCTTCTGTGCTCCCGGAGGAAGAAATGAAATTCAGACCTTTACAAGATCGTATTGTTATCAAGCCTTTATCGGCTGAGACTAAAACCAGCAGCGGAATCATCATTCCCGACAGCGCGCAAGAAAAGCCAGTTGAAGGTGAAGTGATCGCAGTTGGAAATGGTCGCGTTCTTCAGGGTGGCAAGCTCAGCAAGCCTGATCTCAACGCAGGCGATAGAGTTTTGTATTCAAAATATACCGGTACCGAAATCAAACTTGACGGCGTCGAGCATTTGATTCTGAGAGAGTCTGACATCCTAGCAGTCCTCGTCAAATAATACGCCACAGTCTGGAGAATCTCATGAGCGTTAAGTCTATCAACTTCGGCAACCAGTCCCGTGAAGCCATTCAACGCGGCGTCGACGTCCTTGCCAACGCGGTTAAGGTCACTCTCGGTCCTAAGGGCCGTAACGTTTTGATCGACCGTGATTACGGCGGTCCACTGATTACTAAAGACGGCGTGACTGTCGCTAAGGTCATCGACCTTGAAAACCGTTTCGAAAACATGGGCGTTCAGCTCGTGAAAGAAGTGGCTTCCAAAACTGCCGATGCAGCCGGTGACGGAACGACGACTGCAACTGTCTTGGCCCAAGCGATTTTCCGCGAAGGCAACAAGCTCGTGGCAGCCGGTCACAACCCTATGGAACTCAAACGCGGCATCGACCTCGCTGTGGCTGAGATCGTCAAGGAAATCGACAAACTCTCGAAGCCTTGCGATACCAAAGAAGCAATCACTCACGTTGGGGCCATCTCGGCAAACAACGATCAGGAAATCGGCGCCATCCTTGCTGACGCAATGGAAAAAGTCGGTCGCGACGGCGTTATCACTGTCGATGAGGCCAAAGGCTTCGAGACAGTTCTGACCGTTGTCGAAGGTATGCAATTCGATCGCGGCTACCTCTCGCCCTACTTCGTGACAAATCCTGAGCGCATGGAAGTTCTGCTTGAGGACGCTTATATTCTCATCGTTGAGAAGAGAGTGTCTTCCATGAAAGAAATCCTCCCGATCCTTGAGCAAGTCGCCCGCGCTCAAAAACCACTTCTCATCATCGCTGAAGATATCGACGGCGAAGCTCTTTCGACTCTCGTCGTCAACAAGCTTCGTGGCTCGCTCAAAATCGCAGCTGTAAAAGCCCCTGCTTTTGGTGATCGCCGTAAAGCGATGCTCGAAGACATCGCGGCTCTCACCGGCGGTACTTTGGTTTCTGAAGATCTCGGGATCAATATCGAGACTCTGGAACTGACTCAGCTCGGTTTCGCTTCCCGCATTTCGATCGATAAGGACAACACCACGATCGTCAGCAGCAAGGGTGACAAATCAGTCATCGACGCTCGCGTCAAACAAATGCGCGCTCAAATCAAAGATTCGACCAGCGACTACGACCGCACTCAAATCCAGGAGCGTCTCGCGAAGCTCGTGGGCGGCGTTGCAGTCATTAGCGTTGGCGCAGCCAGCGAAGCGGAAATGAGAGAGAAAAAAGCTCGCGTGGAAGATGCTTTGCATTCGACACGTGCAGCGGTTGCTGAAGGCGTCGTTGCCGGCGGCGGCGTCGCTCTCGTTCGTTGTCAGAAAGTTCTTGAGAAATTGAAGCTCTCGACTGAGCAGCAGCATGGCGTGCAAATCATCTGGAAAGCTATCGAAGCTCCAGCTCGTCAGATCCTTGAGAACGCCGGCCTTGAGCCAGCACCGATTCTCGACAAGATCCGTGAAGGCAAAGATGGTTTCGGCTTCAACGCTGCAACCGAAAAATATGAAGACCTCATCAAAGCCGGTGTCCTCGACCCAGCGAAGGTGACAAAGACAGCTTTGGTCAACGCAGCGTCGGTTGCATCCCTTCTTCTCACGACAGAAGCGATGATCACCGACAAGCCTGAGAAGAAATCTCCGGCTGCTGGCGGCGGACACGGCGGTCACCACGACCACGATCACGACCATTGATCCAGGGGCTCATAAGCGAGTTTCCATGAAATGAATCGGGCGGCCTCATGGGCCGCCCTTTTCTTTTATGATGCGAATGCATTGGCCGCGGGGCTGTTAGTTCTGGCAACCGAGGTCTGCAAGTTTCATCGGCTTCAGAGGAAACATCTGGCCGATTTTAACGGTGGCCAGTTTACCTGGGATAAAACCAAAGGTATTTACTTCGACCGAAATGCGGCCATCGCCAGCGCGATCTTCCACACAGTTTAAAAGATTCAGGGGTTGATCCGGGTGAACTTCGCCTTGGACGACTTTCTCACAGACGAGGTCATAGACACGATCGCCGATGGTAAGGGTGCTCTCGTAAGAATCGAAGAGATAGTCTTCATCGCTGCAGCTGATAGCGTTGGCTTTCGCTTCTTCAATAGCTTCGAAAACATAGGGAGGGATAAATCCACCGCTACCGCCATGGCTCTGGCCAAAGCTGATTGTGCTGCTTAGGATGCCTAAGGCGAGGAGAGATTGTTTCATCATAGCTAGTCTCGTTTCATGAAAAGTGTTTGGTTGAAGCATAAGGCTCAATGCCAAGCCCCTAGCCGGTTCTAAGCAGAACGAGGCCGCGAGTCAATTCCCCCAAACGCAGATAACGTGCTTCTATTTGGTGACCAGCAGCGAGAAGAACAGACTGCAAGCAACCTACTTCGCACATAAAAATCTGACTATCCGCACTCGCCCATCCTCTCACTCTCAAATTTTTCTCAACGTGATCGAGCATGTGATCGCTCTGTCTATACGAAATGATTAGGAAATATGCCAGATCCTCGATTGGCCAAAGAGTCAGAATGATTTTGGCTGCTTAGCCGAACAAATAACATTTGCGCAGGTCAAAACCCTCGCCTATAACCCGGCCATCGAGTCCAAGACATGGGACTGTACCAAACGATTTTAAAGGTTATCCAAGGCATGAAATCACTCCATTTCGTTTCGCTCTCACTTCTCTTTTCGCTCGGCTGCTCACGTATCTCCCCAGAATCGAGCCACACAAAAGAACAGATCGATTCCGCCAATAACCTGATCACGCAGTACGGTCTCTCCGAAATGCCCAATTACGATGAACTCCTAAAGTTCCCAGTCGTTGAAACAAAAGATGCAGCGGGCAAAAGCAAGTTGCCATGGACCGACACCTACTGGGCAACCGTCAACAAAAATCTCGCGGCTCGCTGGGGCTTCATCAACTCTGCTGACGAAGCAAACCTCGATGCCTATGCTGACTTTAAGGTTGGCGCTTTCTTCAAGACTCAAATCGATGCCGTTCAAGCCGAAGGCGCCGATCTTCCGGTAAATCTTTCTCCAGCTGAAAAATTCGATATCGCTTATCGCCACATCAAAAAAATGCCTTTGAAAGCGGATGATTCTCATCTGGCTCAACTTCTCGCACTTGATCCACGCCACGATAATTTTCTGACCGCCGACATCACTCAGGAAAGCCGTCTCGGTTCAAAGCGCAGTCTCGCGGCAGACTACCTTAACGTTATCAATGACTCCTTTAATTCTGAGACGGGCTTTGCCGCGTTCTCGCCGCTCGCGACAGAAGGCTATTACAACTGGATCACGAATAGCCTTAACGAAGGCAATATCTTTCCAGGTGAAGATGCGGGCGAAGCCATGGACTGGTCCTGGGAAGGCATCTGCCACGGCTGGGCACCAGCAGCTGTCATGTCGGACGAACCCAAACACGCAGTCCAGGTCATCGTCAAAGACGCGGAAAGCGATAAGACTAAAAACTTGTTGTTCACCGAAGGCGACATCCGTGCGCTCCTTGACAAGAGCTGGGCGGATGCACGTAACGACGAACAGTTTTTCATCGGCCGCCGCTGTGAACAAAATCTTTCGGACCCATCCAAGGGCGTGCCGAGCAACCCGCAGGGCCGCGGCGTGACAGGCACCATGAGCTACACGGATGCGGCGGGCAAATTTACGACTGGCGGTTTCACCATCGTTCAGGAATATCCACGCAAATCAGGCAACAAAGCTCTCTATCGGGTCATTCTCGAGAACGAGTGGACTGAGAAGACGGCTCGCTACGCGTACCTGATCGAAAGCAGCTCGAGCTGGGCCAAGTCTTATAAACTTTCCTACGATGAAGGCGCTGCCTTTAAAGACATCGAGTTGAATGGCAACAGCCGTGATGCAGCTCTCCATTCTGTCTCAGGCGTCCAGTACTACGGGTGCTGGGATGTGAATCCTGCAAGCTTCCATGCAGTCCTCGTTGAAAACATTGGCAAGAAAAACCTTGGCCTCGTCATGGACCGCACCCAAACCGCTCAGGTCTGGAACCAGCCTATCGGCAAAGCCGAATTCAAAATCGGCGAACTCAAAGCCGTTGCCGACTTGAAAGGCCTCGACATCGCTCAGTCCTACCGGGCACCAGGCACTGCCTATGTCGCTGAAGTCACAACCACTGTTTACTGGGCTGCTGAGCCGGCACAACCACGCTTTTCCTACACTCAAGAGGGACAAGACTTCGACGCCGAGCAAATCGCTGACACGACTTATCACTACACCCTGGAATTCGACGCGAACAAAAAATTGATCGGCGGCGAGTGGGGCACCCTCTCGACGTTTAAAACCCACGAAAATCCAGACTTCCTCTTCGGCTATTCGTCAAAAGTTGAGCCCAACCTCGACAGCGCTTCAGGATTTCTGAAAGAGGGTTACTCAGCCATTATCAAAAAGATCCACGACTGCTCCCTGAGCGACAAGACTGATGGCGAAATCAAAGCCGACATCAACCTCAACGGTCAGCCAACGAATCAAACTCTTGCCTTCTCAAAATGTGAAATCTAAGATTTATACGCTGTGAACTGAGCGAGGCTTTCCGAGGGAGCCTCGCTTTTTTTGTGATTAGCCGGCGATCGGAAGATGAATGCATTGCTTCACTTCCGACATGATGGCTAAGAAGAGGGCCTGAAGTTCATGAAGCGATTCGTCGATATCGGTGAGATTCCCTGTCTCGCCCATGATTTCGATGCGCTGAGCGAGGATCACGCCCTTCTCAGCGACAAGCATGGACAGTGAACCTTTGAGTTTATGGGCCCAGAGTTCAATCTCTTCAAGATTCTTGGCTGCCACAGCACGTTCGAGTCGCTCGAGAGTCTCCGGAGCACTCTCAACAAACTTGATGGCAAGCTCCTGAAAGAGTTCCTGGTCGCCGCCCAGGGCCTCGAGGAATTTCTGATCGTCGATATATTCGAGCGCTTTCTGCGCGACACTGATCTTTTTGCTCACCGTATTCACGAGCGTGAAGAGTTCTTCCACCCGAATTGGTTTTGAGAGGTAGGCGTCCATACCGGAGGCCAGGAAACGCTCCCGATCCCCTTGCATCGCATGCGCGGTCATCGCAACGATGAAGGTCGATCCATTGAGTTCTTCCCGACGAATATCCTGAGTGGCCTCAATTCCGCCTTTACCAGGCATCTGAATATCCATCAGAATCAGATCAAACTTTTCCGCCAAAGCAGCTTCCACAGCTTCACTGCCGTTCTTCGCCAGCACGACCCGACAGCCTTTGCGTTCGAGCAGCCTCAGAGCGAGGGTCTGATTGATCACGTTGTCTTCGACGAGCAGGACTTTGATGCCCGTCATGGTCGAGACTTCCCGGAGCTCGCGTTCGCTATACTGGAAGGTTCTCGGCAGCTGCCTGTGACCCTCAAGCGCTTCGACCACATCCTGCGGCAGGATAGGCTTGAGGAGCTGGCCATCGACTTCAAATTCCTGACAAAGGCTGATAGAGAACTGAGACATCTCGCTGATGATGATGACAATTTTGAGATTCGATAGCTCTTTCGACGCCCGAATCTGTTTCACGAGTTCGTAGGCCTTATTGTAGCCAATACCCAGGTCGATAAAGACAAAATCATTAGGCTTTGGACTCGCCTGCAGACGGATCAATTCTTCGGCGGAGACCGCTTCTTTTTCGAGGTAAACCGTCTGCATGCCGAGAGTCTTGAGGTTTTTCTCGAGGAGGACATTGCTCTCCTGACTGTCGCTCAAAAGAGCAATACGTTTGCTTGGGAGCTTAGAGGAATTAAGGGCCTGGGTCTGAGACAGTTCCAGCTCGACGTCAAAGTAGAAGAGACTGCCGTCGCCCTCTTCGCTTTCGACAAAGATCCGGCTACCCATCATCTGCACGAGACGAGAGGAAATGGTCAGGCCGAGACCCGATCCACCGAAGTTTCTCGAGGTAGAGCCATCAGCCTGCGAAAAGGCTTCGAAGATAAGATTTTGTTTTTCTTCCGGAATACCAATGCCGGTATCTTCAACCGAGAGCCTGAGCTTTTGTTTGCCCTCGGCGCTGATGATCGATTTTACACCCAGGATTACGCTTCCCTGACTTGTAAACTTGATCGCATTACTCAAGAGATTAATCAGAACCTGGCTCAGTCGCAGCGGATCTCCGAAGTAGTTGCTCGGGAGATCAGCATCAAAGTCGATCAGAAACTGAATACCCTTTTCAAAGGCCTTCGGATAAAGCGGACGAACTGCGGCGCCGATGACGTCCGACAGGTTGAAGTCAACAATTTCCAAACTGAGTTTGCCGGCATCAATCTTCGAGAAATCAAGGATGTCGTTCACAATGCTCAGCAGCGTATCCGCTGAGAACATCATCATGTTCAGATAGTCTCTTTGCTCAGGCATGAGCTGGGTTCTGAGGAGAAGTTCCGCCATCCCGATGATTCCGTTCATCGGGGTCCTGACTTCATGGCTCACGTTAGCGAGGAATTCACTCTTAGAAACGTTAGCTTCTTCCGCCAGTTTCCAGGCTTTTTGAATCTCGATCTCAATGCGTTTTTGTTCCGTGATATCGATTGAGATGGCGCCGACAAAACGTTTGCCACTCTGCGCCTTGAGCAGGAAGTGGAACATCATCCAATAACTTTCACGGCCGCGGGCGTCTGTCACCTGACAGAGCTCAGACACCGAACGATTGCCATTCCAGGCTTTTTCTTCGGCTGCCATCACTGGGCCGTAGACTGTTTCCGGCAGAAAATCCTGCAATTTTCTTTCGAGAATTTCATAACTTCTCAGACCAAAGGTCTTGGCGCCATGATCGTTGACGTAGATGATCTTGCCTTCCTCGTTCTTGATGTAAGCGAGGACCGGGCTGTTTTCCATGAAGGCTTTGAAACGTTCTTCACTCTCCCGAAGGGCTTGCTCGGCGGTCAGTCTCTTCTGGAACTGGCCGAGGAGAAGACCAACTTCGTGAAGCGTCTCCATCAGGGATTCATCGTCTTCCTTTTCTTCAAAGGAATAGAGGCTACAGCTCCCCTTCCAGCCGTCGCCGCTCTGCATGGGTACGACGTAGACCGACTTGAAGACTTCAAGCGGAAACTGAGGATCGCGCTGTGGGGCAAAACTATGCGGCCTCTTGGCGATTTGCAGGAGTAGCTCTTTGTTGTTGAGATGGACGGCTGACCGATCGATGTCTTCGCGAGCCTTGAAATGCACGCTGGCATTGGCCCATTGATAATCCTTTTTGTAGGACTCGCTCTCGCCATTGAAGCTCCAGAAGGCGCAGGCATCAAAGCCCAGTTTAGCCCCTAAAATGGAGAGCACCATCGGCAGAGCCCCATGGCTCGTCTCCGATCGCGCGAGGGTTTCCGTGATACTCATACGGGTCGACTTAATATGCTCGGCTCGCCTTTGAGCGCTAATGTTCGTACTAATGATGGCATAACCAGTGATGGTGTCCGAGTCATCCGTCAATGGCGCGATGGAAAGTTGGACAGGAAAACGGCTGCCATCCTTACGAACGCAGGTCCATTCCTGAGTGATGGATTTTTCCTGACGGTCGAGTTCGACAAAGAGCTGAAGACCAGTGTTGATGTTGCGGCCAAGTTCAAGGCTTAAAGCATTGGCTTTTTCCTCCATCTCCTTTTCGTCAAAGATGAGATCCAGACCAAGCGCCCCGATCATCTCCCCTGCGCGATAACCAAACTCACTTTCCGCAGCACGATTGAAGTGCTGGACAAAACCCTCGTAGTCGACAGAGACGATCGCATAACGAACGCCTTCGAGGATCGCTTGCTGAAGTGACGACACCGAGCGGAGCTGCTGTGTTGTCTCGTGGGCTATGTTGAGCGCGATGTTACGATTGGACATGAGAAAGTAAACGACGCCAAAGGCCAGAAAACTCACGATCAAGCCGAGACCCAGGACATATTTTGTACTTTGATTCGAGGCATCGATGAGGGACGGCGTCTTCCAATGAAAGATCCAGGTGCGGCTGTAGAGATCGACAGTCGAATTGTGTTCAAATATCTCTTCGTCTTCGAGGAGAGCACGGACCCGACTGCGAAAGATAGGGTGTTTAAAATCTTCGCTGTCAAGAATGGTCAGATGGTTAGGACTCAATTCCCGGCCCAGGGTTTGGCCCAAAACTTCTTTGAGCACCACATTCGCGATCATCACGCCTTTGAAGGCCTTACGGCGCTGTTCGACAGTAAAGGCAGGTTGACTGCGGGAATAGAGCGGCATCATGAGAATCATCGCCGTTTCATCCTGCTCGTCGCCGTAGAGCACCAAAGGCCCGGACAGGACTGCTTCACCGCCGTCTCTTGCCTGTTCAATGGCTTTTCTGCGAATGGACTCCCGTCCCAGGTCAACCCCAAGCGCATGGCTCGTATCGTGATTGGCCGAGAAATAAAGGATCGGAAAAATCTCTTTCGCAGCGGGATCCGCCTGAACCGTAAAATCCTTGTAGCTCTCTTTTCTAACTTTGGCTTCGAAGGCGGCACGATCCTGTGCCTCAATTCGTGGAACGTAGGCAATCGATCGCGACCCGGGAAAGCGTTCCTGGACCTTGAGCGAGTTCATAAAGTCCTGCCACTCGGTGAGCTTTACATTGGTGTTCGACTCAAAGAGACCAACTGCAGAAATGAGAGCCTGTTCATAAGCTTTGAAACGATCGAGGAGTTTTTGCTGAAGGTATTCGCTTTGACGACGGATGATCGCCTCGTCACTTTCTTTGAGAAAGTTCGAACTCGAATCATATGCGAGGTAAGTCAGCCCAAGGCAAATCGTTAGGACAAACCAGGGGATCAACTTTTGAAACCAGCTGTTACTGTACCCAGTACTCATGCATCCATCCCTATGCTTTCACCTACTTAGGATCGGCATAAAAGATGACATGCATAAGGAAAGGGAAAAAATAGATGTCTCGAGGATTTGACGCTTTCAGAAAAATGAGACATTTCCTAGCCATTTTCCATGACCTAGGAAATTACCCAATGCGCATTCATTGCTGCGAGGCAAGTCTCACGACCATAGCTTCGAGGTCTCTGGCGGTCACCGGTTTTGACAAGTGAGCCTGAAACCCCGCCTCTTGAGCCATGAGTTTGTCTTCATCGCGAGACCAGGCAGTGAGAGCCATGGCCGGTGTAAATCGAGAAGCATTATCCGAGGCCCTGAGTCCTCTCAGAAATTCGTAACCATTCTGATCAGCCATACCAATGTCACTGATGATCACATCCGGATGATAGTCGTCGAGCATGCGCACCGCTTCAAATGCCGAGGAAGCCATCAAGGCTTCAGCTCCGGCTCTCTTCAAAATGGTTTTAACGAGGAGACGACAGTCTTCGTCATCGTCCACCGCCAACACCTTTACACCATCCAGAATTTTCTTGCTGACGCTCTGTAGAGGAGCGTGGTTCGAGAGAGGTTTCGCTACCAAGCAAGGGAGCTTGATCGTTACCGTAGTGCCCTGACCTTTGCCCTGACTGTCGAGGTAGGCACGGCCGCCGTGAGCCTCTACGATCTGTTTTACGATACTGAGACCGATGCCGAGGCCGCCGTGTCTTCGGCTATAGCGGCCATCCTCCTGCCGCAGAGAGTCAAATGCATAGGGAAGAAATTCAGCGTTTACCCCTTCTCCATTATCTTGAATGCTGAGCAGCACGTCGTCGCCGCTTCGGCTTATATCGATCCATATCGAACCTTCGACGGGAGTGAAGCGAATCGCGTTCGAAAGGATATTCCATACGACCTGCTGTAGCCGTCCGGCATCTGCGTTTATTTTCGGCAGCGCGTCTTGTGTGGTTACATATATCTTTATATTACGGGCCTTGGCGCTCAGGCTTACCGTCTCAACCGCCGAGGT
>SEDW01000428.1 GCA_004193325.1 Pseudomonadota bacterium
ATGAAATTACGACTCTTTGGTTTCGCAATATTGATAAGTTTGAGCGCTTGTTCCAAGCCGCCCAAGACGCTCGACAGATCGGCCCGAAATAACGGGGACTCCACGCCCAATCTGCCTCAGAATCCAGAGGGCACAATGTCTACCGAAGGGTATACAGAACTGACCTGTGGCAACAAGGAAACACATCGCGGGATAAGATCATGGCGCCGCTTGAGTAACGTGGAACTGAAGAATACTGTCAGCGCAGTGTTCGGAGTCCAGGACGTCGATAGCTCGGCCTTGATAAACGATATTACCAAAGCTGACGTTTTTGATACAGCCATGGTCTCATCAAATTTTGTTGGAACGAGTCGGTTCAAAGGCTACATGGCTTTTGCGGAAAACCTCTCGAACAAAGTGGATCTCACCAAAATCTTCCCCTGCCTGGCGCAAGGTAAAAGCTGTATGAGCAGCACGATAAAAACACTGGGAGCTTCTGCCTGGAGAAGGCCTCTCACGGCGGATGAAAGCTCAAAACTGAATGCGCTTTATGATCAGCTTATAACCGACGGCTACAAGAGTGATGAAGCGGCCCGACTCATGGTTCAAGCCCTGGTTCTTTCCGAAGGATTTCTTTATCGAAGTGAACTCGGCGAACTTCAGGCTGATGGAAGTTTCGAGCTCACAAGCTGGGAGCTGGCGTCGGCGCTCTCTTACTCGACGCTTCGAACAGTTCCCGACGCAGAACTAAAAACTCTGGCCGCTGCTGATAAGCTTAGAAATTCTGCCGAGCTGGTTAAGCAGGCAACTCGTCTTCTGGCTGATGCGAAGGCTAAAGCCGCGTGGAAAGATTTTGGTGCAATGTGGCTCGAATCTAACAATGTTTTGTCTGTCGTAAAAAATCAGGCAGCGTTTAATGATGATGTCAAAAGCAAACTCTCGCTCGAGATGCAAAATTTCTTTGTCGATACCATGTTTTCGCCTACAAAAAGCACATGGGAACAACTTCTCCTTGCAGACTATACGTTAGGCGACAGCAGCTCCTCCTTCATCTACGGCGGAACAGTTGCCAACGGCAAAATCGAATTTGCGGAACCTCAGCGCCGCGGTCTGCTCGGTCACGCCGGCTTTCTAGCCGCTGCTGCCGTCGCCGACACTCCTAACCCGATTAAACGCGGTGTGTTCGTATTGGGCCGTCTCCTTTGCAGCGGATTCGCCCCAGCGCCCCCGACCGAAGTGCCCGCGCCGAAGTCCGGCCTTAGCAATAAAGAACTCTTTCAGCAGCACAGCCAGGGCGCTTGCGCAGGCTGCCACAAATTTATCGATGACTTCGGATTCGCTATGGAGAATTTCGATGAGCTCGGAAAGTACCGCGATAAAGACGCTGCTGGCGCTATCGTCATCAACGGTACCGTCAAGATCGATAATAAGGATGTGAAGATCAATTCGCCCCTCGAACTGTCAGAAGCGATTGCAAGTTCATCACAAGGGATGGAATGTTTTGCCCGTCAGACCTTCCGCTACACTCTGGGACGGCCTGAATATGCTTCAGTCCCGATCGTTGGTGGTGTGCAGGCCGAGGATAAATCAACTGTTTCACAACTCGATAAGTGCCAGATTCAAGGTCTCGCAGAATCGATGAAGGAAAGCGGCGGAGATCTCAAGTCAGCAATTTTGGATCTCGTCGGCAACCCTGCCTTCCGCCTGCGTTTGGCAGGACCTACCAATTAATCTGTCTCTCTGTTGAGTCGAAATTTGAAAATCTGTAAAGGCCTGGCATTATATGCTGGGCCTTATTTTTACGCAGAAATTCTCCATTTTTGCCTATCGAGATGATCCGTTTTCGCACGTTTCGAAATCGTAAATAGGTCTCAGCGCCTCGTTGGAAGCTGAAATAAACGGGCAATA
Organism: Pseudomonadota bacterium; assembly: GCA_004193325.1. Taxonomy (GTDB): domain Bacteria; phylum Bdellovibrionota_B; class Oligoflexia; order Oligoflexales; family Oligoflexaceae; genus Oligoflexus. The sequence continues at coordinate 1,888 of SEDW01000428.1, forward strand.
TCGGATAGATAACATGATCAAGTGAAGAGTTGTAAGAGTGCGCATTACAAATTAGGTCTGGAAGAGAATTGGCAAATAGGCAAGAACATCCACTCACGACACCTTTTTGGGTGATGATTTTGAGTGGGATGAAATGGTTAAAGCGTTGTTCACATTGATGTTCACGATGCTCCTACTTGTGGCCTGTAAGCCCAAGTCGGATAGCAGTGAAACGAAAACATCTCGTGAAGCGCGTTATCTTATAGGCTCCGCCGAAGATTTCAAGCCTGAAATTCTCGACTCGATCGATGAGCAGCGTCTGGCAAAGGATTGGGCTTATCAACGCGAAACATCATGGACGCTTTGGTCTGACCTGACACAAAACGTGGAACGCGGTCGAGCGAGCTTTGTCAAATGGCAGACTTGGTATTCGAAAGAGGACCTTCAGCGAATTTTCCGTCAGATCTATGGCTCGATGACTAAAGAAGAGAGGGCTAGCCGTAAAGCCTTTACTCCCGAACATATTGAGGCTGGGCTCAAGTTTCATGATCATGACCAGTATCTAGATCCGAGTTGGAATACCAAAACTTTTGAAACCTGGTTTGCGAAGTTTGATAGTGAGCAGAAGAAGACCTCCATTCCGGGACTGAATAAAGTCCTGATGAATCGGACGGCGCTCGTCTTCTTCATGACTCATTACATGGCTATTGACGCCTGCACACGGACCGACGTGAAACCCTGCGAGGCCATCCATATCCCGGAAGGCGCTGCCTTCATTAAGACGGCCTGGCGACGCGGGCAAGGTGATTTCCTTGTTCCCTATTACCAAACCAATTTTCTTAATGAACAATTCGCAGCTGCCGAGTGGCAGCAGTCCAAAGCTGAAATTCCTTCCGATGGTACAAGCTATCATCTGGACACTGTCACAGGTCAGATCTATCACCTCGTAGGTGTGCATCTGACCCTCAAGCTCAAAGAGTCCTGGCTCTGGACCTCGATCTGGCTCGACGCTGACGAGGCGAAGACAGTGGACACGAAGCCAGCAGCTCTCAGTCCGCTTTGGAACAATTATAAACTTTGTTCAGTCAATGGCTATGAGCCCCTGGCAAATCAAGATTCCCTCGATCCATTCGAATCTGAGATCGCCAAAAATGAATCCAGACTTGGCGCGAGCTGGTGCAGCAGTCCCTATCTGGAAGGCGGCATCAATAATCACCAGACCAACTGCATTGGCTGTCATCAACACGCTGGTGAAAGCTGGACGGAAGAGGTCTTTAATGATCAACTTCAAAACAATTTAGCCTTGGTTACGCAGAAGTCTAAAGATTCATCATCGAGTGATTTTCTATGGTCGCTCTTTAATGGTCCTGAGCCGTTTGCGTCTTTCATATCCCAAGAGGTCGATTATTTCGACGTCTATGATCTTTATTGAACATCAAAGGAAGAACGTCATGGTCAAAAGCATGAGAGCTCTGGCTCTTCTCGGACTGCTCCTCAGCTCAACGGGCTGGGCACAGGCACTCACTTCGAAGGAACTTGCCACCAAAGCTGCAGCCGTTATTGGTATTGGACGCGAAGGCCAATGCAGTTCGTGTCACTCGTTGAACTCGGAGACCACGATCAATCGTTGGGCCACGGCCACCAAGCGCGTGGATGCCTGTCTTGCTGCGGACAATACTTCCAAAGAAAAATTAGCCTGTATCTCGCAATCGACCGTGACAACAGCTGCCAACTTTAGTTTGAG
>SEDW01000429.1 GCA_004193325.1 Pseudomonadota bacterium
AACTGTCTCGCGACGTTCTGAACCCAGCTCGCGTGCCGCTTTAACCGGCGAACAGCCGGACCCTTGGGACCTTCTCCAGCCCCAGGATGCGACGAGCCGACATCGAGGTGCCAAACTTCGCCGTCGATATGAACTCTTGGGCGAAATCAGCCTGTTATCCCTAAGGTACCTTTTATCCGTTGAGCGACGGCAATTCCACATTCTACCGCCGGATCACTTAGGCCGACTTTCGTCTCTGCTCGACTTGTAGGTCTCACAGTTAGGCGGGCTTATGCCTATGCACTCGACACATGGTTGCAGACCATGCTGAGCCCACCTTCGCGCTCCTCCGTTACTCTTTGGGAGGATACCGCCCCAGTAAAACTGACCGGCTGACACTGTTTCCCGCCCGGTTTCACGGGTCGGGGTTAGATCTTCCAACACCCAAGGGTGGTATCTCACTGATGACTCCACGACCCCCTAAAGGGCCATATCAACGTCTCCCACTTATGCTGAGCATGAGAATCGAAAAACCAATGACAGCTTACAGTTAAGGTCTATAGGGTCTTTCCGTCCTTCTGCGGGTAGGCGGCATCTTCACCGCCATTACAATTTCACTGAGCACCTAGTTGAGACAGTGCCCAACTCGTTACACGATTCGTGCAGGTCGGAACTTACCCGACAAGGAATTTCGCTACCTTAGGACCGTTATAGTTACGGCCGACATTCACGGGGACTTGGGCTCAAAGCTTCGCCTTGCGGCTAACCTCTTACCTTAATCTTTCCGCATTGGTCACGTGTCACACCCTATACTTGGACTTGCGTCTTGGCAGAGTGCTGTGTTTTTGCTAAACAGTCGGTTGGGCCATTTCACTGCGGCCCCATTTGCATGGGGCACCCCTTCTTCCGAAGTTACGGGGCTAATTTGCCGAGTTCCTTAACTAGGGTTCACTCTTGCGCCTTGGTATACTCTACCCACCCACCTGTGTCGGTTTACGGTACGGGTTCCTTAGCATGCACAGGGGCTTTTCTTGGCACAACTTCCGGCCATGCGGATCGGCCGTAGCCTCACCTCGGAATTCAATCACCTAGTGGCCTTCCATCATGCGTCCTCCCTGCTTAAGTTTCGGAAGTGCTGGAATATTAACCAGCTGTCCATCGCCTACGCGTATCCGCCTCGGCTTAGGTCCCGACTAACCCCGGGACGAAAAACGTAGCCCGGGAAACCTGGGGTTTACGGCGGACCGGGATTTCACCGGTCTTATCGTTACTCATGTCTGCATCCTCTCTTCTCAACTCTCCAGTTTCAGTCGCCATCCACCTTCAGCGTGTTGAGAATGCTCCTCTACCGCGCCTACTGATACAGTAGACACCCAGAGCTTCGGTATAACGCTTATCGCCGATCATTTTCGGCGCAAGATCTCTCGATGAGTAAGCTATTACGCACTTTTTAAATGGTGGCTGCTTCTAAGCCAACATCCTCACTGTCTGTGAAATCTCACATCCTTTCCACTTAGCGTTATTTAGGCACCTTAGCTGCTGATCAGGGTTGTTTCCCTTTTGACGATGAAGCTTATCCCCCACCGTCTCACTGCCGCGCTCCACTCACCGGTATTCGGAGTTTGATAGGGTTTGGTAGACGGGTATGCCCCCTAGCCCTTTCAGTGCTCTACCCCCGGTAATAAGCACGCGACGCTGCACCTCAATGCATTTCGAGGAGAACCAGCTATCACGGGGTTTGAATAGCCTTTCACTCCTACCCTCAAGTCATCCGAGAATTTTTCAACATTCACCGGTTCGGTCCTTCACGTCGTATTACCGACGCTTCAACCTGCTCAAGGGTAGATCACCTCCGCTTCGGGTCCAGCACGTGCAACTATGGTCGCCCTATTCGGACTCGCTTTCGCTGCGCCTCCGATCCGGAAGATCTTAGGCTTGCCACACATACTGACTCGCAGACTCATTAAGCAAAAGGCACGCAATCACCCCCGAAGGGGCTCTTACACCTTGTAGGCACAGGGTTTCAGGTTCTATTTCACTCCGCTCGCAGCGGTTCTTTTCACCTTTCCCTCACGGTACTGGTTCACTATCGGTCGCTAACTAGTATTTAGCCTTACGCCGTGGTCGGCGCAGATTCACACAACGTTCCACGTGTGCTGTGCTACTCAGGAACACCCTAGGGCCGCGTCGGATTTCGGTTACGGGGATATCACCCTCTTTGTCGGAACTTTCCAGGTCCTTCACCTATCGTCTACGGTCCCACATCGGGGTCCTACAACCCCGGAAGCAAGCTTCCGGTTTGGGCTGATCCGCTTTCGCTCGCCACTACTTACGGAATCGATTCTCTTTCTTTTCCTCCGCTTACTGAGATGTTTCACTTCAGCGGGTCTCGCGTGTCTTTCCCTATCTTTGTTCAGGAAAGAACGATGGCGTATTAACACCACCAGGTTACCCCATTCGGAAATTCCCGGATCAACGCTTGTTTGCAGCTCCCCGAGACTTATCGCAGCTTATCACGTCCTTCATCGCCTGTTAGCACCAAGGCATCCACTCTGTGCCCTTTAAAGCTTGATTCCTTTGTTCGAAATCAGCTCGTTCATGCGCAATGCCTGCCGCCATGCCGTAAAGCAGCGGTGGTTCATTGCGCGCCGGCGTGAGTCACACCGGCAAATCTACTTGTATACCAAGGACCGCGCAAATAATGGCTCATGTGAACAATTGATTTTTTGCAGTCTCTTGAAAAACTTTATTTCTCCATACGGATGTCAAAGAGCGGTTGCTCACTCACAAATTATCATGTTTCTCCAAACCTTCGAAAAGTGGTGGGCCTGATAGGACTCGAACCTATGACCCCCGCCTTATCAAGGCGGTGCTCTAACCAACTGAGCTACAGGCCCAATTAATTTCCAAGACCCGTTTGCCACCAGGGCTTGCCCGGGGCTCGAGACGGATCGTGAAAGGTGGTGGAGGTTAACGGATTCGAACCGTTGACATTCTGCTTGCAAAGCAGACGCTCTACCAACTGAGCTAAACCCCCTCTCGAAGGAGGATTGAAGAAGAAGAGGACGAAAGCTAAATCGTGTGCTGCGGACAGTCGGATAACACGGGGTTATTATAATATTTTGGTGCGGCACTCATCGTGTGATCCGCAGCCCGGTTCATCATTGCTGATGTTCCTTTGGGCCTCGACCTGCTTCATTGACCCGAAGGTTTGAAGCTACTCCATAGAAAGGAGGTGATCCAGCCGCAGGTTCCCCTACGGCTACCTTGTTACGACTTCATCCCAGTTACCAGCTTCACCTTAGGATCGTACGATACTTCGGGTGCTACCGGCTTCCATGATGTGACGGGCGGTGTGTACAAGACCCGGGAACGTATTCACGCTGCCGTAGCTGATGCAGCATTACTAGCGATTCCGGCTTCATGGAGGCGAGTTGCAGCCTCCAATCCGAACTGGGCCCAGTTTTGTAGATTTCCTCCACCTCGCGGTCTCGGTTCTCATTGTACTGGGCATTGTAGTACGTGTGCAGCCCAAGGCGTAAGGGCCATACTGACCTGACGTCGTCCCCACCTTCCTCCCAGTTGATCTGGGCAGTCTGACTAGAGTTCCCACCATTACGTGCTG
>SEDW01000430.1 GCA_004193325.1 Pseudomonadota bacterium
GTGTGAGCTTCCACGCGATCGCGGGTTGTCTTGCCAGGGAGTTCAGCCGGAAGGGGCGGGAAAGTGCCTGGAGGCGCACTGAGATCCGCACAGAGGACGTTCGTCGCGACGACCACACCTCGGTGGATGGGATCGGATTCCGTTTCTTTGGAACGACGTGCGAGAAAACCGATTTGAGTCAGAAGACCTGCTCTCTGGCTAGGGTCGAGTTCGACCTTTTCAAAAGCGTCTCCACTTGGGGAGTCGACGCCATAGATCGGAGCGGTTTTGCTGTTCACGAAAGCATAGGGAGCGGTGAGGATCTGAGTAATGCCGCCTTTTTCCTTGATGACCGTCTCACGGATGAAGAGTTCCGCTTCTTTGACAAGGGTTTTGCCCATATCGTCTGGCCAGTAGCCAAGAGTCTTCGCATCCTTTTTCGTATCAACGAAACTTGCGACATCAAAGAGTCTTTCATAAAAGTCGAGCAGGATCGCATCGGCGCGCGAATCATCGACTAGACGTTTGACCTGAGTCTTCAGGCCTTCCTCGGTGAGGAGCTCACCGCTTTCAGCCGCTTTCAAAAGTGCTTCGTCAGGGATGGTATTCCAGGCAGCAAAGGAAAGTCTCGATGCGACTTCATAAGCGCTTAGCGAAGTGAGGCCAACCGAGCCTTTGCCAAGCTCTGTGCGATACATGAAGTTCGGAGATTGCAGGATCGCGGTGATAACCAAGCGCAGGCCTGCAGCCGTTGCATCTTTGACTCCGGTGATGGCCGTCCCTTTATTATAGAGAGCTATCAGTCGCGCCAGCTGACTATTCGTTACAGGCCGACGAAAAGCGCGTTTGGCGATAGGAGCAATAATAGCTTTGGCCCGAGCCTCGCCGCTGGCGGGTGTGCCTTCAGGAATAAGTTTCGCGATTTGTACGGCATCGGCTGTCACCCGGCTGGCTACCGTTTCTGCGGCGCTCTGATAGTCGTTCCAGAGAGCCGGAGTGACTTTCAGGAGATTTCCATCACTGCGAAAGAAGGAGCCCGAAGGATCGGTGGTAAAGGTGCCTGCAAGTCCCGGAACGGCTGAGAGGAGAAGGATGTCCTTTACGGAGTTTTCCCACTGCACATGCGTGATTCTTGGAAGAGCGGTGGTATAGCTCAAAGCGGTGACCGGCGCCGCAATGTCAGGAATCTTATCGCCATCAGTATCGACACCGACCGGTATAACGTCAGCGTTCGCCCCACCGCCGCCATCGCCAGCACGTCTCGCTGGGGCTTTGCTACAGGATGCTATGATGAGGGCAACGGTCATTGCCAGAATCGCATTATGTGTTCTCATGAAGTCTCCTCCCTTCGAGATTTTGCGTCCATTCCAAAGACGAAAATCCAATGGATCCTTTCGGCGAAAGTATGATTTCACTTAACGACAAAATTTTATGAGAGAGGGGAGGCGTTTTTTGGAAGTGATCTCAGCTGATTGCCTGGGTTTAAAAGCGTTAATATTTTCTCAATTTTATGGGACCGGTCGAGTCATTTGCGGAAAAATGAGGGTTGAGTGCTTATAAGAAAAGCCTGTCCCTTGTGAGGACAGGCTTTCCATTGACTCAAAAATGAGGCAGCTGCTTAGTATTTATACTCGTCGAGTTTGTAAGGACCTTCAACTTTAACGTTGATGTACTTAGCCTGATCCGCTGTCAACTGAGTGATGACGCCGTCGAAGCCTTCAACCATGTTACGAGCCACTTCTTCATCGCCACTTCTTCATCGAGAATCTTAGGCAAGACTTTAACAAAGATAGCTTCGTTTTTCTTGTCAGCCCATTTTTTCTCGTAAAGGTGCATCTGAGCCATGACTTGGTTCGCGAACGAACCGTCCATGATACGTGATGGGTGACCTGTTGCGTTACCGAGGTTTACAAGACGGCCTTCGGAGAGAAGGATGAGGTAGTTTTCTTCATCTTTGCTATCGCGGAAGATCTTGTGAACCTGTGGCTTAACTTCTTGCCACTCGTATTTTTCACGGAGGAACTTGGTGTCGATTTCGTTATCGAAGTGACCGATGTTACAGATTACTGCGCCCGATTTTACAGCGGCAAGCATGTGTTTGTCACAGACGTTGATGTTACCTGTAGTCGTAACAATGAGGTCAGTGCCGCCGAGGATATCTTTGTTGATGCCGTCAGCAGTTCCTGTGTTAACACCTTTTTTGTATGGAGACACGACTTCGAAGCCGTCCATACAAGCCTGCATTGCGCAGATTGGGTCGATTTCCGTGACGCGGACAATCATACCCTCTTGACGAAGGCTTTGTGCAGAGCCTTTACCGACATCGCCGTAGCCGATGACGAGAGCTTTTTTACCAGACATCAGCATGTCGGTACCGCGTTTGATCGCATCGTTAAGACTGTGACGACAGCCGTATTTGTTATCGTTTTTCGACTTCGTAACCGAGTCGTTGACGTTGATTGCAGGAACTTTCAAAGATCCCTTGTGAAGCATTTCCATCAAGCGGTGAACGCCTGTGGTTGTTTCTTCGGTGATGCCGTGGATCTTGTCGAGGAGTTGTGGGTATTTCTCGTGGATCATGCCGGTGAGATCGCCACCGTCGTCAAGAACCATGTTCACGTCCCAAGGCTTACCATCCTTAAGGATAGTTTGCTCGATGCACCATTCGCCCTCTTCGTTAGTCTGGCCTTTCCAGGCGTAAACAGCGACGCCAGCGGCAGCCATGGCAGCAGCAGCGTGGTCTTGAGTGGAGAAGATGTTACAGGAAGACCAGCGAACTTCTGCACCTAGGTAGGTGAGAGTCTCGATCAAGACAGCAGTCTGGATCGTCATGTGGATACAGCCGATGATCTTAGCGCCTTTGAGCGGTTGCGCTTTGCCGTGTTTACGGCGAAGAGCCATCAATGCTGGCATTTCGCGTTCAGCCAACTTGATTTCGCGGCGACCGAAGTCTGCGAGTTTAATGTCTGCTACTTTGTAATCTGTTTTAGTCATGACAATTCCTTTTATAAATAAGAGACCGGGTCTGTTATATAGCGCGAAATAGCCTCAATTGTATTTGAAAGCCATTCTTCAAACCTAAGTAAAGACTTTGATCCTCGCTAAAGCCTGAGCTGATCGCCCATTCTTTAAGATCCTGAGGATCGAAACCGAGCCAGACATCTCCGCAGGATGCACGCGCCCATTCCTGATTATGAGAACCGAGGTCCGCAATCAAGAGAAAACCACCTTTGACAAGAATTTCCCTGATCTTTTGGAAGGAATGCTGAGGGGAAGGCATATGGTGTAGAACCATATTCAGAACCACCGCATCAAAATTCCTATCCTTCGCATCAAAGTCTTCGAGCGAACTCTGAACGAATTCAATCTTCTCGCGGCTGGAAACCTTGCCTTTCGTCAGAGCAAGCATCTCACCGGAGTTGTCGAGCGCAACGACCTGATCAAAGCGCCTCGTCAATTCTTTCAGCAGATCTCCCTGTCCGGGACCTACTTCCATCACCCGACTCGATTTCTTTAGCGCTGTGAGATCGAGCATTTCCTTGAGATTCGGGAGATACTGCGAAAGCTCGGCGAGCATTCCCTGGTTCTCTTCAAACTTCTCCACATTCTTCTCAAAATAAAGGCGCGACTGCGAGGAGCGGTCTGCGTAAATCTTGAGAATACGTTGCGAATAGATCTCGTCGAGCAGAAGAGAGTCGATGCTCAGAAAGAGGCTGCTTTGAAATTCGGGGAAATCGCTGTCAGATTTGAGCAGGGCTCGGCGATAGAAAATGCTGTTGCCCTGGCGTCTGGTTGCCAGGAAGCCAGCTGTCGAAAGAATTTTGAGATGATGACTCATGCCAGGCTGAGGCATGCTGAAAATTGTAGCGAGCTCCTGGACTCCAAAGGAGTCGTGGCTTAGCACGCGCATAATGTCGAGACGAAGTGGATCCGAAGCCGCTTTACATAGAGCTGCAAGACTCGTACTGAGCGCTTCAGTAGCTCTCGTCCTTGCATCATCCTGGCGAGCGTTCGCGGTCATGGTATTGAAATCCCCTGTGATCTTGGCCCTCAAACTATCAGAGATATCGGTCGATTGGCAAACTATATTAAGAAGTTTTAATATATAAATTCTTCGATGTTGATAAGTCTCTGATAAGACAATTAAACCTATCTCTATTCGCTTAGATCCGACTGGCATATTAGACCGAAGTTTTACTCCGGCTGCAGTCCCTAGAATAATCACTTACGTCCAATTGAATTGATCGCAAACTATTCCAAAAAAATATAATTCACCACGCCTCGAACGAAGTGAAACCTTGCTGGAAGATCAGTTTTTTACGATAGTCACGACTGGGCGCTCGGTCTAGTATGGATTTTATATGAAGAGTTCTGTGCGCAGATGTAGGGAGACTTGCCTTGCCAATGAATCGAAGCACGAAAGAAATCCACGATGAGATCATGACTTGCGTCGGGTTTTTTCCGCCATTCTTTGAGCCCGCTGTCCTAACTCCGGCAGTGCTGGAAAATCTTTGGCAACAAACTCTTTGCGCTTATCTTACTAATACCATTCCTCCCGTGTTTAAAGAAAAACTCGGCGCTTTGATCGGCCGTTATCTGTCTGTCGCTTATTGCCTCTTCTGCCATTCCTCGACCCTCAGCGGGCTCGGCATTCATGGGCGTGAGATTCTGAAGGTTTTAGAACGGCCTTTGCCCGATCTAAGCGTAGCGCCCAAAGCTCTTCAATTTCTTAAAAAATTACCGGATGACGTTTGGCCTGAGGCTGGGAGTGATTTGGAAGACGTTCTATTACAAGCCTCGATCGTTGCTTTTTTCAATAAGGATCAGGGACGGACGATCAATCGGCTCCGAGAGATTCTTTCGGCGGATTTTTTCAATCATCTCGTTATGCTCATCAGTTATAACAAGACGAGCGTGCAGTGGGTTGAGGTGCATCCTGAAATTTCCTATGCCAAAGACCAGCGCTATCTTTTGTATTTTGATAAAGTGATTGCCGAGGAGCCTCGGCTAAAAGCTTATTTTGAGTCCTTCCTTCACGCTCAGAGTGGAAGCAATAGAAACACGCTTGATCAACTGATTGCCGAGGAAACGAGTCGCTCCCGCATCCTCTCGGAACGGGATAGAGAGTATCGAAAGCTTCGTGTCGAGCGCGACTGGCTGCTTGAAATTGTGAATCTTGCCCCCTTTGCGATCAGTATGCTCTCCGCACCCGAGCGACGTTACGTGATAGCTAACGAAGCCTTTCA
>SEDW01000431.1 GCA_004193325.1 Pseudomonadota bacterium
CGTGCGGTAGGCATGCTCGAGATCTCAGGGAAGATTAATAAGGGTGATCACATAGTTGTTGCGTCCACTGGCTTTATTGCTGAGGGGGAGGCTCTGGAGACTGAGTTGGCTAAGACTCCTGAGAAAGGGCAGGGCTCATGAGAGGATTGATCGGTAATCCTATTCGGGTCTATATCGTGATGGCCTTGCTCGCTGTGCTTGGTGTTGTAGCGAGTTTTCGTTTGCCCGTATCCCTCTTTCCGAATTCCTTGCAGCCTGTCGTGTATGTGACGGTTCCCTACGGCTCTTACAGTCCCGATGAATTTAAACGAGTCTACGGCGATAATCTCGCCCGGGAATTACGCGGAATCACCGGACTCGGTATCAGCGTGGAAAAGCAGGAGACAACTTATGGCACAGGCCAATTCCGATCTGTGCTGACTTTCAACTGGGGTGCTAACGCTGACATCGTCTTACGAGATGCAAGGCAAAGCGTCTCAAGTATCACCTCCACACTTCCCGAAGAATCCAGACGCGGCGTCTGGGTTGATTCCTCAGGTGGCGGCTCGCATTTTGCGATGGCTTTTTATTCCAGCAAAAGAAATTTGACCGAGCTTCATAAACTCCTCGAGCCGATGATTGTCCCTCAGGCGAAGAATATTAAGGAAGCGGAATCAGTCGGTCTTTGGAACCCCAACAGCCGCGAAATAAAGGTCGAACTTCGTCCTGAAGTGGTTGCCGCCATTGGTGTGCCGCCTTACACAATTGAATCGACAATTCAAGACGCTCTGAAAAATCAGCGTGCCGGATCCATTGAGAATGGTGGACACAATCTGCCTGTATCTCTCAAAAAACGGGTGAATACGCTCGAAGATTTTCGTCACATCATGATTGCACTTCCGGGTGGACGACACTTGCCTCTCGGTGACATCGCGGACATTCGTTTCGAATCGAACAGTCAATGGGAACAGAGTTTCAAAACCAGCGGTGTATCGAGTCTGATTCTTTTTGCCAGTCCTAAGCAGGGAAGCAATGTTAAACAGATGGCCGAAAGCCTATTGGAAATAATCGAGAAGGCCAAGGCAAGTTTCCCGGATGATGTGGAATATCGAGTCTTGGTTGACCCATCGGTCTATATCCGTTCAGCGATTCGTAGCGTCCTCTTTGAGGTCCTCGTCGGATCTATGCTTGCCTCTCTCATTCTCTTTCTCTTCATCGGGAGTTTGAGAAACGTCGTCACGACGGCAATTGAAATTCCAATCAGTATCGCCCTCGCGTTCATTATGATGTGGATCTTTGACATCAATATCAATCTCCTGTCCCTTGCGGGTCTGGCTTTGGCTGCGGGAATGAACGTGGATGCCTCCGTGGTGGTCATGGAAAATATTTTCCGCCATTTTGAGGAGGAAAAAGGCGAGCTTAGCGTCGAGCGCAAGATGCAGATCATTCTCGATGCAGTCGATGAAGTTAAACTGCCCGTCATTGCATCGACCCTTGCCTCTCTCGTTGTCTTCCTGCCCTTCATGTTCATCTCCGGATTGAGTTATGCGATTCTCGGAGATTTAGCGAAAGCGGTAATCTTCTCCCACGGCTTTTCGGCAATTGTCGCTTTAATCCTGGTGCCAACCGTCCGTTTCCACATCATCAAAAATGAAAAACATTTTCATCCGCCCAAGGCACCCATTGAAGGTGTTTTGATTAGGATCGAGCATTTTTACATCAAAGTGTTGTCCTGGATTATCGAAAATCCGAAAGCGATCTGGACTGGGCTGCTGGGATTTGCGGTGGTCTTGACGGTAGCCATGATCCTTATTCTGCCGCGGCTGCCCAAAGAGATTATCGGGAAGCCTGAAACGGATTGGCTCGCTATCAATGTCGAGACTCAGAACAACACCCATATCAAGCAGATGGAAACGATTGTTCAGCAGATGGATCAAGTTGTGACTTCTGAATTGTCGAACGAAGTCCTTTACACGTTTGATGAGATCAACGGAGCGAATCAGGCCACAATCCTGGCCCGCATTAAAGACAAAAAGCGAATGCCTGAAGTGCGTAAACTCATGGAATCGAAGTTTGCGAACTCCGGAAGCACCAAGATCATGATTGATCAGTGGAATCCTAGCGAATTCAGGCTACCTGATCCCCCTCAGATTCGGGTGGCGATCACGGGCGGCACTGTCGAGGACAGGCTCATCGTCTCGCGGGACATCAAACACATTATCGAAGCCGATAAGATCTATGATCAGGTCTGGACCAAGCCGGATGTGGATCAAAACTCAAGTCTGGAAATTACTCCAAAAATCGAGCAGTGGAACCTTCTGTCCCAGGATGGATTTTCCTGGTCCCCAGAACTCCTGACCGATGCGATTCGGGTGGCAACTCTCGGCAAGTGGATCGGCGAAATCATTCTCGATACCGACAGTGTTCCAATCGTAATGCGTTATCCGGAAGGAACTGTCAGCTCAGTCGAAGACCTTGGGAGTTTTCCCTTGAAGGTTAAGGGCGATCTGATCCCGCTTCGCGCTCTTGCGGATATTCAAAGGCAGGAAGGTCAAAAGGCGTTCTATGTTGAGAATGACCGCGAGCTCGGTCTCGTTTTCGGCAAAGCACCTAAGGAAAAGATTACCGAACAAAAGTTAGCGGCCACTCACAAAGGCATAGATCGATACATTGCCGAAGATTTGCCAAAGCTCAATCTGGGTGCTGTTACCGTGCAGGTTGAAGATCCTCAGGAAGAACTCACGACGTCTATGAATCATCTAACGATCGCCTTCTTCTGCTCCCTACTCCTCATCTTCCTCACCATGATCCTCCAGTTCGGATCCGTGGTCGAAGCCTTGCTCGTGCTCGCAGCCGTGCCCCTCGGTCTCGTGGGAGCGCTAGGGAGAAGCTTGCCTGGCCTCCGCAAGGCAACGTCTCAGGCCGATCCTGATCACCACGCTGACGACGATCCTCGGCATGCTACCGATCGCCCTTGGTCTCGGGACCGGAGGGCGCGTGCTACAGCCTCTCGGAATCGCCGTGGCTGGTGGACTCGGGTTATCGATGGTCTTGACCTTGCTTGTCGTGCCGGCCTTTCAATTTCTTTATCTGACCTGGGCTGCGAAACGAGCGAATCGCTTCGATTCGCCAGCTTTAGTGTAGGACCTTTAAATGAAAAAACTCATCATCAGTCTCTTCCTCATCGCGGCTTCGCATGCTCAGGCCGCCGAGATTGACTTTTTCACAGCCATCGATCACATCCTTGAGCGGGACCAAAACCTCCTGGCTCAGAATGCCCAGAACCGCAGTGATCTCAGAGCCCTTGACGCCGATCGCAAGGCGGCTTTGCCAAGCCTCAACGCTTCGATCGTCAAATCCGTTCGGGATGACTGGACGGCCTCGGGTCTGCCGCAACAAAACTATTGGCAGGCGGATTTGTCCCTCAACCTTTATCGCTTTGGGCAGGACACTTCCCGTTATCGTCTCGCAGAGCGCGGGGACAGCCGTTATGCGGCCGCTCAACTTCGGCAGATCCTCGAAGCCGAGCGCCTCGCTGCAGAGAAGATTTTAGTCTTCATCTACTACAGTCGCGATCTCTCCGTGCTCCAAAAGATCTATAAGGTGAGGGAACGGCTCCTCGACGTTTCGAGCAAACAGTACAACAAAGGTCTCCTGCCGCAGCAGGAAGTTAAGAAGGTCGAACTCGACCTCCGGACGATCGATCTGCAAATCAAGCGGTCGGAAGTCCAGGTGGGGCAGGCGAAGATCGAACTCGAGCGCTATCTGGGACTCGAACAGGTCGCCGATGTCTGGCCCATCGCCAAGGGTCAGGAAGCCCTGAAAGTGCTCGCCATCTCGCAAAAGCATCCTTTATACACCGAGGCCGAAGAGGCTTTAGCGATGGAAAAGGAACGGGAAAAAATCCTTTGGGCCGCTCAATACCCCAGTCTCGATGCCCAGGCCATTGCCAACCGGAGCATCAGCGGCGATCCCTTCAATCGGGGCCAAAGCGAATTCCTTCTGAGCCTCACCGTGCCACTTCTCGATCGCGGCCTCAGCCGTTCGCTCTATTCTTCGCAGATCGAACGTTCAGCCTCAGCGACTCATAATTTAGAATGGATCAAACAGAATCTTGATGTGCAGAACAAGAATGCAGCGATCGCGTTGAAGGAAACTGTTTCGAACATCGAGGTCTACGATAACCTCATCGTTACAGCAAAGCAGATCTACCAGGATAGTCTTGGCCGCTTTGAACGAGGTCTGCTTACCGTCAACGATCTTGCAATCGACGAGTCACGCTTTTACACGGCGGAGCGCGATAGCGTTCAGAGTTGGTATAATCTGCAGTTGAGCTGGATATCGAGTTGCCAGAGTTCGGGAGTGCGATTGAAGGATTGTCTGTCCCGAGTCGCTTCCTGACCCACAAAAAAAATCCCTCAAAGCAGAGCGCTTTGAGGGATTTTTGTATCAATTACAAAACGATTATTTAAAGGAATCGCGTGGGATGTAGACAAAGCTCGATGAGCCGGGAGTCTTCCATTTCAAGACCAAAGCGATGCGATACTTAGGTCCCTGAAAGTAATTCAAAGTCAAAGGATGATCGCCTTTCTTCAGGGTCAAAGTCACTTCCTTCCTGCCAAGCGTCTGCGACTCGTCAGGGCCAGGACCGTAGGCCTGGTGAAGACCATCGTTATCAATCACTTCTTTGCCATCGATTGCGAGGCGCGCGCCGTCATCTGAGTTGAGTTGAAGGACATAAGTTCCGTCAGCCGGGACGACGAGAGTGGTCTTAGTCTTCAAAGAAAAGTATTCGAAGAGGTTTGCCACGTTCGGAAAGCCTTCGGAAAAGTTTCTCGGCTCAACCGCGTATTTTTCCATACAGACAGTCGTAACCTTTTTCGCTTGGGCCGCGTTGGCATAATCAGGAATGTGAGTCGTCGATGTTGGAATCGAATAAACTTCTGCAAGAATCGGAAAGGTCATACTGTTCTGGGTGCAGCTCGCGAAGATTACTTCTTTCGGCAGGACGCTCAGAGTCGTGGCGCCTGTAATCTTAGTGTCACGCTTAAGTGTAGCTGTGATCACCAGAGGAAAGGCCACATCGTTATTTGCAGGGCTCGTGTACACACCATTTTGATCGATGCTACCGATATCTGCCTTGCCAGCTGGACCGGAAATAGTCCAGGTCACAACTGGTACCTCTGTGCTGTCGATGATTTTTGCGCTTGCCTGCATGCGTTCGCCGCCGGCCTTGATCATATTCGCTGGCGTTGAAACGACGAGGACAGTCGAGACAGCGGTGACTGTTCCGGTCTCAGCGGTAACGCTACCATTGGTGATAGGGCTTGGTTTGTTTTCCATAGTCGCCGGAATTTGCGGAGACTCTTGTTTTGCTTGGATTTGTTTGCTTTTCTCTAGGCTATCGAATTTAGCTTTGTTGCAAGCTAGCGATAATGTAATGAAAAATGAAGCACAAACAACAGTATTCAGTTTCATAATGCAGCCTTTATACAACGCAACAGGGGAGTCGCTGGGCACATCGGCTTTTTATGGGCAAAACTTTAGTTTTATTTTGGAAAAAATTTCATTAGGCGAGACTTTACGATGGTTTGGCGACGTCGGACCAAGTGGCGATTGCACGGGTGAGGGGGCGGTTGCTCTGCAAAGTCCCAAGTTCATAGTCGATTTGTTTTTGAACCATATCTCTAAAGAGGGTGAGGAGGTGATCATGCGGACGAGTCTCCTGTCTGCCCCTTGCATCGATGATGTGATGAATGGTTTCGATCGTCGAATAACAATCGAAGCCCGGCTGCTGGCGAATCAGAAATTCTGAAGCTGCTGTAGGGTGAAACATCACCTGCGGAATCTTTTTGAGGTTCTCACTCAGACGAAACATCTTCTTGGCCATCGACCAGGTGGCGTCGAGAATGATGAACACTTCTTTTTTGCCCGAATAATTATGAGGTTCGTCCAGGTCCGAGACTTGAATCGCGGCTGTGCCCGGAAAGAGGAGATAACACTGTCGCGACTCATCGGCGAGCAGGCGATTCAAATTCGGATCATCACTAAAATCGCAGCCCACAAGCAGAAGAGAATTCTCAATCTGAAGATGAGCCATGCGACCGGTGTTGATGGCCTTTCTGGTTTCCTTGGGATGAATGAGAATGACAAATTCCGGATCGCTCGCAAAGGTTTTCACCTCAGCGCAGTAACACATCACCTTTGCCTTCCGGCAGCGGTAACA
>SEDW01000432.1 GCA_004193325.1 Pseudomonadota bacterium
ACTCAATTTGTAGAATCGATGATCGCCGCGTCGGTGCTCATTTCCGCAGCTCACGCTGTCTATCCGATTTTTCCCGGCAAGGAAGCACTCATCGCACTCATGTTCGGTTTGATCCACGGTCTCGGTTTTGCGAGCGCCATGCACGGTATTGGGGTCGATGGCGGAACACTCATTCTCACCGTCCTTGGATTCAACCTCGGTGTGGAAGTCATGCAAGCGTTTCTTGTGCTGATCACTCTACCTTGGATTTACCTTCTTAACGGAAGTCGCCTTGGACCCTACCTTCGAACAATCGGTGGTAGCCTTGCCTTTATTATCGCAGCTGCTTGGCTCGCCGAGCGTTCTCTCGGCATCGAAACCTCGATCCTCAGCTACGTCGACCTCGTGGCGAAGCAAGGCCTATGGCTCCTCGCCGGATTGATCCTACTGACTCTTCTCGCCAAAGGCTCTGAATCTCTCAAGATGACATGGAAGACTTCGATTTCCGAGTAAAATACTAGAACTTTCCACCTCAAAGAATTAGCATGGCGTTGAATAATTTCTATAAGAGCAAATCATCGCCATGACCGCCCTGCTAACCATCTTCGCCATTCTCTTTGCTTTGCCACTTCAAATGGCGAGCTTTAGTAAGGCTATGGTTCATTTGCAGGAACATCGGATTGAAACCGCCAGCAGTGATCATGAACACGAGCATTCTCATACTGAAAGCCATAGTCACGAACATGAGGTCGCTAACACCGATTCCAATGAACCGGGCGAACATTCTCATGGTGATGATCAAGCACCTCACAGTCACGCCAAGGAACTCTCACTCACTTTTCTTCAGTCGGGCATCGCTCGCACAGAAATAGCCTTTGAGATAAGACCATTCTCCACAGCTCTTGAGCCCATGTTCCAGTTCTCTACTTCCCAAAGTCATCACAGCTATCTATCGCTCCTTAGACCACCCATCCAAGCCTAAACACGCCCGAAATCCATCTAAATTCTGACATCTGGCAGGAACCGGCGATCATCGTCTGCTTTTACCTGCGTTCAATCGGAGACGTTCCCGATGCTCGACGCTATTATTCGTTATTCTTTAAATCACCGCCTCTCGGTACTCGGGCTCTTGATCGGGATCTGTGCTTATGGTGCAGTTGTATCCGGCCAACTTCCTATCGATGTCCTACCCAATCTCAATCGTCCGACCGTGACAATCTTAACGGAAGCACATGGCTTGGCTCCGGAGGAAGTCGAGGCACTGGTCACCATTCCCATTGAATCCGTGTTAAACGGGTCTCCCGGCGTACTTCGGGTTAGATCCACGAGTGGGATTGGAATATCGATCGCTTACGTGGAATTCGATTGGGGCACGGATATCCTACAGAATCGGCAGCTGATCGCTGAACGTCTTCAATTGCTCCAGGGACGTCTACCCTCGGGAATCGTTCCCTCCATGGGACCCATTACGTCCATCATGGGTGAGATACAATTTGTAGGCCTTGTTTCGAAAGATCCTCTGGTCACAGCAATGGACCTTAGGACCTACGCGGACTGGACCCTTCGCCCTCAGCTTATGACCATCCCCGGAGTGAGCCAGGTCGTTGTCATGGGCGGCGAAGTAAAACAGTATCAAATCCTCGTCTCGAACTCCGCCCTCCTCGCTCGCGGCCTCTCACTCACGGACCTGAAACGATCATTGACTGAAATGAGCGAGAACACCACGGGAGGCTTTCTCGATATCGGAGACAAAGAATTCCTTATTCGCCCATTGGGACGTGTGAGTTCGATCGAGGACATCCAAAACTCCGTCGTGGGATTGCACCTTGGGCAAGCTGTGTTCGTCAAAGACATTGCCGAAGTCAGAGTAGCTGCCAAAGCAAAAAGAGGCGAAGGAAGCATCAATGGCAAGCATGGCGTGATCCTCACCATTCAAAAACAGCCGAATGCCAGCACAATCGATTTAACCAAACTCATCGACGCAAAAATCGCTACGTTCGAAGATATTCTACCCAAGGGTATGGCCCTCGAAAAAAACTTATTTAAACAGTCCCATTTCATCGAAACCGCAATCGGCAATGTGAAAGAGGCCTTGCGAGACGGAATTGTGATGGTGGCCATCATCCTATTTCTCTTCCTCCTCAACGTCCGGACCACAGTCATCACTCTCATTGCGATCCCGGTGTCCTTGCTCGTTACTGCCATAGTTTTTCACTTCATGGGCCTAAGCGTGAACACGATGACCCTGGGCGGCCTTGCTGTGGCGATCGGCGAACTCGTCGACGACGCGATTGTCGATGTAGAAAACGTGTTTCGAAGACTTCGGGAGAACAAACTCTCGCCTGACCCGCAATCCTCCCTACGAATCGTTTTCCAGGCGTCTTCGGAAGTCCGCAACTCAATCGTAATATCAACGGCTATCGTCTGCTTAGTGTTCCTTCCTCTCTTCGCCTTGGGGGGAATTGAAGGCCGTCTATTCATGCCGCTTGGGATTGCTTATGTAATTTCAATCCTAGCTTCGCTTGCAGTGTCCCTGACTATAACACCCGTTCTCTGCTCCTATTTTCTGCCCAATTCCAAAGCAATTGCTCATCCAGCTGACGGTTTCTTTGTTCGCGGTCTCAAGTTCATCACAGAGATCCTCGTGAGATTTTCTCTGCCTAAGCCATGGTTGATCTTCGGCCTTAGTCTCGTTCTCTTAGCTGGCGCGCTGAGCCTTCTGCCCAAAATGGGCCGAAATTTTCTACCCAATTTTAACGAAGGCTCTGCAACCATTGGAGTCGCGGCTGCACCAGGAATATCCCTTGCGGCTTCCGACATTCTCGGCACCAAAGTCGAAGAGGCCATTCTTTCCGTCCCTGAAGTCGTTTCCACGGTGAGACGCACAGGTAGAGCTGAGATGGACGAACACGCGGAGGGTGTACATTGGAGCGAAATCGATATCGATTTTACAGCGGAGGGTCGACCCCGCGCGCTTGTTCTGCAAGAGATTCGAGAACGGATAGAAAAGGTCGGTGACGTCTACGTGAACATCGGACAGCCCATCAGCCATCGCCTGGATCATCTACTATCAGGAGTAAGAGCTCAAATTGCAGTGAAGATCTTTGGACCGGAGCTTACCGAACTTCGAAGGCTTGGGGGCGAAGCGTATGCGCTCATGGAAAAAATCCCTGGCATCGTCGATTTGCAAATCGAACCACTGGTACTCATTCCGCAGCTGAAAATCGCGATCGATCGCGACGAGGCAAGTCGCCGCGCAATCACAGCGGGGGCACTGGCAGAAGACCTTGAAATCGCTCTCAATGGTGAAGCCACGGGACAGTTCATCGAAGGTCAACGCACGCACGATATCTTCATGCGCCTCGACGACAATTCACGCTCAACACCAGCAAAGATTGAGAAGACTCTGATTAAAACCCTCCCAAGTGGTCAGCGGGTCGTCGTGTCGGACGTAGCCCAAGTCTATGAGGGCAATGGCCCTAACATGATAAACCGAGAGGACATGCAGCGACGCCTCGTCGTCTCAGCAAACACGCAAGGCCGCGACCTCGGATCTGTGGTCAAAGATATTCAGAAACAACTGAAGGAGGGCCTGGATCTTCCTCCAGGGCATTTCTT
>SEDW01000433.1 GCA_004193325.1 Pseudomonadota bacterium
TGGAACACTGAGGTTCAGAAGAGTCGCACGCTCGACGAGCATTTCAAGCGGCGGCTGGCCAGCTGCTGCATTATAGTAGTTACGGAAACCATCAGCTTTGGGTTCAAGAACTGCAAAGGACTGCACATCCGTTTGCTCCTGCGAAGCATCCATCCTTGCCGAGATAACGGGCACGAGGGCCCATTTCGCGGTAAGTACACTTAAACCAGGCTTTTGCAAAGGCGAGTTCAAATTCTTTAGGATTGGCGAGAAAACGCTTCGAAACTCCGGGATAAGCAGGATCAAACTTCAACGGCAAGTCGGTCGTGAACATGATTGGAGCATGCCTTTTGCTCGGGTCGTGAGCATCGAGAACCATGTCTGCGCCTGCACCAGCTGGGCTTTTCGTCTACCCCCCCATTCAAATGTAAAGAGGTTGGAAAGGTACTGCATCGAGAATTATGTGGGAGTTGTCGTCCAGGCACCCTCAACAACGCTGGTGATGGTGTCAACGCCTTTGCCAGTCTTACACTTGTTTTGCCAGCCGATGCCTTGTTCTTCGAAACCAGCTCCAGAAGGAGCCTTCTCTAAACATTTGTGAGGATTTGCAGCATCGTGCGCTTTACCAAAGCAGTGGCCAGCGGCGATGAGGGCAACTGTCTCTTCATCTTCCATAGCCATTTGACCAGAGACACCACGAAAATCATTGCCCGGAGCGAGAGGATCTGGCTTGCCGTTCGGGGCTTCTAGATTCACATAGATCAGACCCATCTAGACCGAGCCCAGGGGCTTTTGAATCTTGCAGTCTTTGGTCCGACGCTTGTCGTCCATAAACTTCTTCTCAGGACCGCTCTAATATAAGTATCCAAATCTGATCAAATCAGAATTTAGACGCTGCGAAGACCGAGCAGCTGGTCTTCTAGCCTGTCTTTAGCCCAAGGAGCGACTCGGTTCCTTAAACTCACGCTTTTCTCGAATCACAAGATAGGATTGTTTTAGCGAGCTATGACGGCCTGCTAGAGAAGATGCGCGACGTATGGGCAAAAGCGGGCGTCTATCAGCGTCTATGAAGAGCCTTCGTATCGTTTTGCGATTGTCTGCGTAAAATCCCCAAACATGCCTCAGACATTCTCTAAACTTTGTCTTTTCCGTCATCATAACTTGCGACGGGAGGGTGCCTTGGAAAACTTTTAGCCCTTCGTTGTAACACTGGGCTCGGCGGGCAATCGCTAACGCGGCCTTTTCATGCGATGAAATATTGAGACCCTGATACTTATAAGCGCCTATTAGGCTTGTATAAGCAGGATTTATGGATAGGATGTTAACACCCAAGGCTCTTGCCTTGGACTGAAAATGAGAAATAAAGGAAGCATGAGCGAACTGCGAAAGAAAATGTCTTCGAAATTTTGGTTGTGCCCTAAGCTCAGACTTCTTCGCCGCGAAGTCGAGATCCTCGATAGCTAGAGGCTTTTGTAGCCTCGCGCAACTTTCGACAACGACTGCGACCACATCGCCTATGATCGCTTGGGCCTGCTCCCTGTCTAGGCCTTTCAAATTGAAAGGAAGCACAAAACTTTTCAGATAATTGCCGAAGCGATCCGTCTCAGTAATAGCCAGATGGTCATAGTTAATATCGACACCCACTACACCACTGTTCATGTGGGTAATAATCTCGGCCGCTGCCACCTTGAATGAAGCCTGCAAATAATAGGATTTCTCTTTATTCGAAGAATTATAACGTCGAATAAGTCTGTAGGTTATCGGCAGGGCCGTTTTCTGATTCTGCTTACCATGCTCACCCGGATGTGATAGAGCCTTGGCAAATTCGGCTTTCAGAAAATCAGGAAAGACGATGTCTCGCATATGGAGGGTCTTGCTCTCAAAGCCTTTGGCATTGGGAAGGCGCATCTTAAGCGCTTTATCAGCCATAGAATACTGGATCGTCTGATTGCCACAAGTTTCGTCCGATGAGCCGACAAAGGTCATCGAACTCGATCGCGCAAGCCTGAAGACATTCAGCCATTCTTGATGATCTTCAAAGGAATTCGCTGTGAGATTAAACTGCGCACGAAAGAGCTTGCCGGAACCAAAACAGAGCTTTGAGATCGTCCGAGCCTTAAGACGATCGCGCTTGATCGTCAGATTATTCAGACGCCTCTTCTTCTGGTGAATTTGTCCGTACAGTCTGGAAATTTCATCGAGCAGATTCTGCTTATGCAGCTTGAAAATACTGCTTGGCATGGCAGGTCTTTTCAAAATCCTATTCCCGCAGCTTTTCTTTAGCTTCCAGCTCGCGACTTTAGATCGATAGGTTTCAATCGACTTTATTAACGATTCATTTTTCTTAATTTTCTTTCTAAGATCAACGCATTGATTTTTCACAATTAAAATGTGACTTTCGTACTTCTTCAGATTAAGTTTGAGCAACTCCTCATTGGCCTTCGACCGCGCTGAGACATCTTTAGATAGCGAATTGAAATGTCTTGCGGTTAGGCCGTAGGAAGATAAGTAACTTGATTTCAAATCATTAAGCGGAAGGTTGTTTACTATGAGGTCTCGGTAGAGACGATGTCTTAGGGAAGAAAAATAGCCAAGCAATTCATCTAACAGCGGAAACAATTCCAAGCAGGAAAGGCGAGTTTCTATTGTTCTTTGACCTGAGTCTTCTGCCTTGCGCATTACGCCGCCAGCTTTCTTTTTTTGTGAGATCGACGTCCGTGCAGCTTCGCGCAAAACACAGTCATGAGTTCAATTACATCGGAACTCAGTTCAATTTCAAAGGACTTCTCCAGAGTGTCGTCAAGAACGATAAATTCGATCTGGTGACTGCGGCAAAGTGAGAAGATAATTTCAGAGCCGAATCTTAGAAGCCGGTCTTTATGGGTAAGAATGAGATTTGTGAAAGATTCCTTCTGAATGCGATCGAGTAATTTTTTTAACCCCGGCTTTTTGTAATTTAATCCTGAGCCTAAATCAGAGATAATTTCAAACTCAGCAAAATTTTCGCTGCAATACTTTTCTAGTCTCAAGCTTTGGGACAGGAGATCTTTTTTCTGGTCATGGCTTGAAACTCGAGAATAAGCGATAGCATTCATAGGTCTCATTTTAGGGCATTCGAGATCGCATTTTGGGTAGATTTCATCTGAATTGTATCGCCGATGTTTTGCCTATAGTTCGATGCCTTGGAGGCAGCTTTCCATCACCTTCCCTAAGTCTCAAGGTGTTGATTGGAACACCTAGCAAAAGTGCGCCTTCGCCAAATGAAATATACATACTTCTATCCCAAAAAAATCGCTATACGTTCGTATTGCTATCAACTTTCTAATAGTCGGAGTGGGTCGACTGGTCAAGAAGTTTCTGAAGCAGCGTTAGCCCCAGAAGACCAAATCCGCTTCGTACTGATCCTCGCGTCCACCCGCGTAACCAAAGGTTTGGAAACCCATGGACTCGAGAGCCACGTTGCCCGTGAGAATCATAAGGTCGGCCCAGGATAGACCCTTGCCGTATTTTTGTTTGATAGGCCAGAGGAGGCGTCGGGCCTTATCGAGGTTGACGTTATCGGGCCAGCTGTTCAAAGGCTCAAAGCGTTGCTGTCCGCCGCCGGCACCGCC
>SEDW01000027.1 GCA_004193325.1 Pseudomonadota bacterium
AGAGGCGTGACCGGATAACGATCGATCACGATGGCGGTCAGGCCCCACGCAAAGAGAATCGCAGCGATGAGGCTCACCGCAACGACGATTCCATCAGGATGTGGGCGTAGACGTTTCATCGTTTATCCAACCTCTCGCAAGGCGACAGGCGCCGGAAAGAATATGGCAAAGGTCGTGCCTTTTCTCAGCTTACTACGAACTTCGATCTTGCCGCCGAGTTCTTCGATGATCCCGTGACAGATCGAGAGACCAAGGCCAGTGCCTTCGCCTTCGGCTTTGCTTGTGAAGAAAGGATCAAAGATTTTTTTCAAGTGAGCGGCTGGGATACCAACGCCGGAGTCTTCGATTTCGACGATGTTCCACTGTTGATCCGCTGAGACGAGCGAACGAAGAGTGAGGCGGCCGCCGTTGGGCATCGCCTGGAGAGCGTTTTGGATAAGGTTTAGAAAGACCTGCATGATCTTATTGCGGTTGCCCGTGGTCTTCATCTCGTTGTCGGCTTCGTATTTTTCGATAATCTCGAAGCGGTTGGCTTTACCACCGGCGGTCGAGAAGCGAAGCGCGGCTGCCAGGGCGTCGTGCAAAGATACGATTTCCTTGCTTTCCGCGGCAATCACTGGCTGCTGACGAGCAAAATCCAAAAGGCTGTCGACGATAGACTTACAGCGTTTGGCGGCGTTTTCGATCTCTTCGACGTCCTGGTAATAAACGCTTTCTTTGGACACGGTCCGGAGCAGCATCTGGGAGAAGAGGAGAATGCCCGCGAGCGGGTTATTCAATTCATGAGCGATACCGCCAGCGAGGAGGCCGATGGACGCGAGCTTTTCGGTTTGGATGAGTTGGCTTTGCAATTGTTTGGCAAGAGTGCGGTCGCGGTAGATGTGAAGCGAGCCTTCGATCACTCCATTACCATCAAAGATAGGCTGCGTAGCTACTTCGTAGTAGCGATTATCAACGGCGCTGAGTTCAAAGGTCTGAGTCGTCTCAGTCTTGATACTCTCCTGAAGCTTACAGCCCGTGCAGGGCTTGTCACGGCCGGCAAACATCTTATAGCAATGGCTGCCGACGACCTTTTTGATGTCCTTGCCAGCGATCTTGGCCAGAGCCTGATTCGCCTGAATGACTTTGAAGTCTTTATCGATGAGCATCAACGGATCGACAATCGCATCCACGGTCGCCATCCAGCGGCGTTTAATGCCTTCGATAAATTCGAGCGATTGTTCCATCTGAGCTTTCTTGCTGACCATTCTCTATTCCCCGGCTTAAGGAGTTTCCGCAAAGGGTCTATCGGTGGACTTTGAAAACTATAGATGGGAAATGTTTGCCGGGCCGCTTCACTGGAGAATTTTGGACAAAAAAAAGAGGCCCGGAGGCCTCTTCTAAAGTACTTAGTGAGCGAAACTGAGCTGATGAGTCTCGGCTTCGGTAACCTTTTTGAGTTTCTCGAAAAGCTCATCCTGCTCTGGAGCTTCGGCATCTGGATGTTTCCAGACCAGGGCGTGCATGAGGACGTGGTCCATATGCTCGACTGGAACGATCGTCAGGTCTTTCACGATGCTTTTTGGAAGATCGTGGATGTCCTTCTCATTCTCTTTAGGAATGATGATCTTACGGATGCCGCCGCGGTGAGCCGCGATGATCTTCTCTTTCAATCCACCGATTGGGAGCACGCGTCCACGAAGAGTGATCTCGCCAGTCATCGCCACGTCTTTCGACACGGGACGGGAGGTGAGGGCACTGGTCAGAGCGGTTGCCATACAGATACCTGCACTTGGACCGTCTTTTGGAATCGCACCTTCCGGCACGTGGATGTGAATGTCGACTTTGGTGTAGAAGTCTTCAGCGATGTTGAGGAACTTCGAGCGCGAGCGGACATAGGAGAGTGCCGCTTGAGCCGATTCCTGCATGACGCTACCGAGCTTACCTGTGATGTTGAGCTTGCCGTTACCGGGAAGGACTGCAACTTCACAAACGAGCAGGTCACCACCGACTTCCGTCCAGGCCATACCCGTACACATACCGACTTCGTTGTGGCTGTTTTGGTAGCCAATGCGGTATTTGCGAGGACCGAGGTATTTGTTGATGCTCTTCTCGGTGATCTTCTCAGAGATCTGATCCTTGGTGAGCACAACTTTTTCTTTGAGCGGCTTCATCTCTTTGCCAGCCGCTTCCTTCTCTTTGCCTTTGAGTTCGGTATGCGCATCGCCTTCGACTTTGCGCATGTACTTACGAGCGACTTTGCGGAAGACCGAGGAGATTTCTCGCTCGAGGTTACGCACGCCGGACTCGCGAGTGTAGTAGCGGATCAGTTCCTGAACGGCTTTCATGCCAAAGTTCAGATCCTGGTTCTCGAGACCGTTGTCTTTTTGGGTCTTTGGAATCAGGTACTGGTTCGCGATCGAGAGTTTTTCTTCTTCCGTGTACCCGGCGAGATAGATGACTTCCATACGATCGAGCAAGGGGCGCGGGATCGTGTGGAGGCTGTTCGCCGTCGCAAGGAACAGAACTTTCGACAAATCGTAGTCGATGTCGAGGTAGTGGTCGTTGAACGTATGGTTCTGCTCAGGATCGAGAACCTCGAGGAGAGCTGCCGACGGATCACCGCGGAAGTCCTGGCTCAATTTATCGATCTCATCGAGAAGAATCACGGGGTTCGATTTGCCAGCTTTTTTCACCGCTTGGATGATTTTGCCAGGCATCGAACCGATATAGGTTCTTCTGTGGCCACGGATCTCAGCTTCATCACGTACGCCACCGAGGGCTACGCGGACGAAACGGCGGCCAGTAGCTGTTGCTACGGAACGAGCGAGGGAGGTTTTACCAACACCAGGAGGTCCTACGAGACAAAGGATAGGGCCCTTCATTTCATCGACCAGCGTCCTGACGGACAAATACTCGAGGATACGGTCTTTGACCTTCTCGAGGCCGTAGTGATCGCGATTAAGCACGTCCTCGGCGAAAAGAGTGTCACGGATGTCTTCCGATGGATCGTTCCATGGGAGCGAAACGATGGTGTCGACGTAGTTACGTACGACAGTCGCTTCTGCTGACATAGGTGACATATGCTTGAGTTTACGTACTTCTTTGTTCAGCTTCTCGCGAACATCGTCAGGAAGCTTTTTGTTCTTAACGAGGTTCTCAAGGTCAGAGATCTCCGAGCGGCCGTCATCACGATCGCCAAGTTCTTTCTGAATCGCCTGCATCTGCTCGTTGAGGTAGTACTCTTTTTGAGTCTTTTCCATCTGGCGTTTCACGCGGGCGCGAATTTTCTTCTCGACGCGCATGATTTCGATTTCTGACTGGATGTACCCATAAAGGTCTTCAAGACGTTTTGCTGGATTGGTTTCCTCGAGCAAACGTTGTTTGTCCTGAAGCTTGAGGTTACTCAGGTGAGCGACCAGGGTATCGGCGAGCTTCGACTCATCTTCCATCGACGCGATCGACAGGAGCATTTCCGGAGGAATGCGCTTGTTGAGGCGGACGTAGTTGTCAAAGGCCATTTTAATGGTACGAACGAGGGCTTCGTTCTCAAGGCCTTTGCCGCGTTGCTCGGGCAAAGTCTCGGCATTCACCTGAAAGAAGTCTTCGGTTTGAACGAAGTCCACGATACGGGCGCGACGTTGACCTTCGACCAGAACCTTCACGGTGCCGTCTGGCAGGCGAAGAAGCTGGAGGATCGTCGAGATCGTTCCGATGTTGTAGATGTCTTCAGGTGAGGGCTCATTGGTCTTAGCTTTGATCTGCGCGGCGAGGAGAATCTCTTTGCTTCCGTTCATGGCCTGCTCAAGGGCCTGGATCGACTTTTCCCGTCCAACAAACAAAGGAACCACAGTAGATGGGAAAACGAGAATATCTCTAAGAGGAAGCAGAGGTATTCTCACGGTATCCGGCTTCGATGTTGCATCCTTAGACTCATCCGACATACGCTGTTGCCTCCTCGTGAGTACTCTCTGGCATCGTCTAGGTTATAAACCTAGAAAACACTTCTGTAGCTTTTGGTGATCTCATTTATTTATCTTACTGTAAGAAAAAACAGGAAGACAGTGTTTATTATTGGAGTAGAAATGCAAAAAGACTCTTTCGAGCCTTTTCGCAGAAGTTTTTCTAAATTTCCGAAGAGCAAAACCTAACTTAGTTTACCTCAGTTAGTTGTTGCCCGAACCGAACTCACGTTCCTTGCTTTCCTTGACAGCCGCGGCGTTGTTAAACGCTGTTAGCTCTTCCGGAGTACGGTAAATGATGATCGCCTGAGCACCGTTGAGGATAAGCTCCTCAGTGATGACAACTTCTTTAATCGTTTTTTCCGACGGAATTTCGTACATGATCTCAAGCATGGATTCTTCGAGAATCGCGCGGAGACCACGAGCACCCGTTTTTCTTTTGATAGCTTCCTGAACGACCGCGCGGAGCGCTCCATCACTGAACTTCAAAGCAACGCTCTCAAAGTCGAACAGTTTTTGGAACTGTTTGATGATTGCATTTTTGGGTTTGGTGAGGATGTCGATCATTGCCTCTTCGGTCAGCTGTGCCAGAGAACAAATAACCGGCAAACGGCCAATGAATTCTGGGATCAAGCCGAACTTGGCAAGGTCACCTGTTGTTACCTTGTTCAAGAGGTCGGTAACGTTACGTTCGCGCTTTGACATAATCTCAGCACCGAAGCCAAGGGACGAAGTTTCGATCCTTTGAGCCACGATATCTTCGAGTCCGGCAAAGGCACCACCGCAGATGAAGAGAACGTTCGAGGTATCGACCTGCAGGAATTCCTGCTGGGGATGCTTACGGCCGCCGCGTGGGGGAACGTTTGCAATCGTACCTTCGATGATTTTGAGGAGGGCCTGCTGAACACCTTCTCCGGACACATCGCGGGTAATCGATGGGTTGTCACCCTTACGGGCGATTTTATCGATCTCATCGATGTAGCCGATTCCGCGCTGGGCAAGCTCGACGTCATAGTCAGCATTTTGAAGAAGGTTCAAAATGATGTTTTCAACGTCTTCACCGACATAACCGGCTTCGGTTAGGTTGGTTGCATCCGAAATGGTGAAAGGCACGTTCAGAATACGAGCGAGGGTCTGAGCAAGCAGAGTCTTTCCGCTACCGGTAGGTCCGATAAGGAGAATGTTCGACTTGGTCAACTCGACTTCGTCCTGAGACGACTTGTGATCGATACGCTTATAGTGGTTATGCACCGCAACCGAGAGGATCTTCTTCGCCCGGTCTTGACCAATCACGTATTCGTCGAGAATACGCTTGATGTCTTTGGGGTTAGGGATCTTGTTGCTCGGGTTAAGAAGCTCTTCTTTTTCAACTTCTTCAGCGATGATATCGTTGCAGAGTTGAATACACTCATCGCAGATATAGACGTTCGGTCCTGCGATCAGCTTTTTGACTTCTTTTTGACCTTTGCCACAGAAGCTGCAATGCAGGCCGCTGTCTTTGCTGGCCATACGGTATCTCCTTAAGGATCTGCTTCATCAAAAGGAAGTCATACCTCGTAAGAGGTATGACACTTTAGACACGTTGATAGACTACTTACTCAGCTTTTCTTAGCAACTTTTTTCGCCGGGGAGATAATACTATCTACCATGCCGTATTCTTTAGCTTGCTCAGCAGTCATAAAGAAGTCGCGGTCGATGTCTTTTTTGATTCGTTCTTCTGTCTGACCAGTATGGCGCGCCAGAATCGAAATCATACGAGCTTTGGTTTTGATAATCTCTTGCGCGTGGATGTCGATATCAGTCGCCTGACCACCAGCTCCGCCTAGAGGCTGATGCAGCATCACGCTTGCGTTGGGCAAGATGTGACGTTTGCCTTCCGAGCCGGCTGCAAGAAGCCATGCGCCCATGCTCGCACACTGACCAATGCAGTAGGTGCGGACATCAGGACGGATGAGCTGCATACAGTCGTAAATAGCCATCCCTGCGGTGATCGAACCGCCTGGTGTATTTATATAGAAGCTGATGTCCTTCTCGGGATCGACACTCTCAAGGTACAGAAGCTGGGCCACAATTACGTTTGCGACTTCGTCGTAAACGGGCGAGCCCAACATCACGATCCGTTCCTGAAGCAAGCGGGAATAGATATCCCACGAACGCTCGCCGCGGTTTGTTTGCTCAACGACAACAGGTATGAGCGCCATTGCAACATCCTTATACGCTACTTGGGTTTACGCTTTCGTGTATTGAGCCACAATTTTCGTTGCAGTTGTCAATACATACACCTCCAACTTAAGACACATCGTGTGCAAACACAACTGACTTCCTAAGCTAAGGCGCTGACTGATTGGCAAAGATTCAAAAGAGAGAACAAAAAAATCCTCTCTGACAAATTTAATGCCAGAGAGGATTGTATCAGAAGTGTCGTGAAAAATTCAGCAGTTGTTATGCTGGGCTAGCGCTCAATTCTTTAGTCTCTGTGATTTTAGAGTGTGAAATCACAAAATCGATCGCTTTTTTGAAAAGAAGAGATTCGCGTGCGTGCTGGCCCATTGAGGCTTTGATGCTCTCGAAGAGTTTCGCGTCAGCAGGCATTCCGCCCATTGATCCGCCAATAAGTTCTTTTACGTATGCGTCGAAATCATCGTCAGTGACATTAATCTTTTCTGACTTGATTACTTCAGAAAGAATCAGGGTGTTGCGTGCGCGTTGGAGAGCGGTCTCTCTTGCCTTCTCGCGTTCGCCCTGATTTGCCTTCATAGCCTTGCGTTCAGCGTCTGAAGAGAACTCAGCTTCATCGAACATGCTGTCGATGACTTGCTCAACCATCGAAGGTGGAACTTCAAAGTTGTTCGTCTTGTTCAGTTCTTCAAAGATGCCGGTCTCGAGCTGATTGCGCTTATGGCCTTCAGCTTGTTTGTCGAGACGGTCACGGATGTTTGTTTTGAGTAGCTCAAGGCTCTCGAGGCCGAGGTCTTTGGCGAGCTCGTCATTGACTTCAGGAAGGGTCAACTCAGTGATGCCTTCAAGTTTGACAGTCGCTTGAGCAGTCTTGCCAACTTTGGATTTGTCTAAAACGTGCTCAGGAACAGCGATCTCAACTTTTTTCTCATCGCCGACTTTCATACCGACAACAGCGGTCTCAAGTTCAGGCAGGAGGTAGTTCTTGCCGAGCTCGACAGGAACTTTGTCAAAAGTAAATTCAGAAAATTCTTCACCATCAATAGTCGCCTTTTGGCTAATATTGACGACGTGGCCGGCTTTGGCAACTGTGCCTTCGGCTGCGTCTTTGCTCTTGGCCTGACGACGTTGGATGAACTCGATTTCGCGCTCAACGTCCGAATCCGAAACATCAACAACGCTAGCCGAAAGGTTGAGACCTTTGTAGCCGTCGATGGAGAGAGCAGGAAGGATGTCGACGATAGCTGAGAAAGTATATTCAGCATCTTCTTTTGGCAGGTCGAATGTTTCGAGTACTGGAGCGCTGATAGGGCGTAGTGACTCTTTTTCGATAGCTGTGAAGAGGTTGTTGCGCACCAATTGGTCAGCAACGTCATAAGCGATCGACGAACCGTACATCTTTTTGATGACGTTCAAAGGCGCTTTGCCTGGACGGAAGCCGTTGATACGAGCTTTGCCCTGAAGGTTTTTATACACGGAGTCGAACGCTGATTTTACATCAATTGCGCTGAGTTCAACCTTGATACGGCGCTGAACTGAACTTACTTCTTCAACATGAGCCTTCATATTTAACCTCTATTGGGGATCTCTCTGAGATCTCTAATGCTCTTTGGGATCTCTAACGCGGCGGACTCATTCAGCCACCCGAAAAGTCTGCAAATTATAGGTGCTCTTCCTAGTTTGTCAATGATTGCTTCCAATCGTCTCAAATCTAGATGGAGAAAGCTTCTCAAGGTGTGAAACTTTTGCCGCTCTGCTCCGGTGTAGAATGGGTTATGTGACATTACCTACTCAACTTTTATAAGAGGGACTAGCATGATCGTCGAATTTGACCGTGGTCTTCAAGACGTTGTGCCGCGCTATATCCGCGGAAGACAAGAAGACTTGGGCTATCTTCAGCTCGCTCTGAGCCGCAAGGACTTTCCAGCGATCGAAAAGATCAGCAAACGCGTCGCGGCCACGGCTGAGTCGGTTGGTTTAAAGGTATTGGGAGACATCTCCAACGAACTCATCGCCCATGCTGGTGAGCATCGTCAGGAAGAATGCGAAGCTTCGGTCGCCAAAATGCGTGATTTTCTATCGGTAGTTCGACCAAAGTTCGTATAAGGCCAAAATTTACATGATGAATCGCACGGGGCTCCTCTTAGCAATGCTCTGGTCAGGGCTGGGCTTTGCTCAGTCGGAGCTACGCTATCGCGCCAAGCTTGCGATCACTGCGGAGTCCGTTGAACTCGAGGCTCCTATCGGGGTTGATTTTGAGATCGATGGAGTCACCGAAGGCTCCTGTCTCTATGTCCCCGCACATGATCAGAATCTTCGAGACATTCTTTTACTAGAATCCCTGAAGGCCGGATCTCCCCAGGAGACCGCCGGACGTCAGGACCTGTCGTTCCAGTGGACAGATATGGGTGGGATCGAGCACATCGGTCCAGCGCTCTATCGTCTGCCGCCCAATTCCAAAAAGCTCAAACTCAAGTACATGCTCAGTCTTGGGGGATGGCGCGACCGCCCGATGGCGCCCCGACTCCTGACGCTCTGGCATCCTATCCTCCTCAAATCCTGTCCCGACTCCAATGATCAAACCTTTGCCAGCGTCTGGCCGAAGGCGAAAATCGACGTGCACGTGGAAACACCTGCAGGCTGGCAGTTCGCGGCTCCGGGAGACATGGAGAATGACAACTGGCGTTATGAGGGCTCGTCTTTTTCTGCAGTCTTTTTTAAGCAGGGGACTATCGGCCGTTATAAAATCGGTGCACAAACTCTTCTCACGCTCTCAAAGTCCAAGAGTTTTGATCAGCTGATCGAAGTCTCCAAAAAAGCTCTCGAGACCTTTGAGAAATACACCTCAACTGTGCCGGAGCCGACACTTCTCGTAGTCGAAACCGACGATTTTGAACCGATTCGCACACCGGGAATGGTGACACTCAACACCCCTCAGCAGCCGGGCATGCGTTATCTCCAGCAGGAATTCACGCATTGGAACGTCTGGCAATTGACGACTCTCATCGCCCAACAGTGGTTTGGTATGGGTTGTCGGGCAGCCTCGGTAGATGATCACTGGCTCGTGCAGGGTCTCGCTGATATGCTCGTCTACTCGATGCTGTCGAATGAGAAGGAATACTTTGATCTCTTCTCGAAAGCCGGTGACGGTAAACCCTATCTGAATCTTAATTACCGTCAGGCCCAGGATCTTGCTGCTGCATCACTGTCCTTGCTTCATCCTCAAACGGCCCTCATGAATTCAGAAGGAGTCTCGAACCATGCGACTCAAGATCGACCTTTTATCGCTTATATTCGTAATACTCATATTCTTCGTTATCTTCAATGGAAGCTCGGTACCAAGGGTTTCCAAAAGTTTTTAGTCGAAGCGAGTCGGCAGTGTAGCGAAGAAAGTCTTCAGCCGAAGATTCTGAGCGCTATTGCTGACAGGTATCGTCCGGGACTCGGCGCGCTCATGAATCGCTACTGGCAGTCCGACGACTGGCCGGATGCGGGTCTCGATGGGACCTTTGTCCGTGATGGCAAGACCTATGCGCGTGTGCATTATGATAATGATCTTCTTCTCCCTGTCGACCTCTGGGTAACGACCAAGGATGGCAGTAAGCTCGTATCATTTGTTGAGCCTGTGTCTCGGGATGTTGAAGTTCCACTCGAAGTCTCTGAGAAAGATATCGCTAAGATCGAAATCAATCCAAGTCGGGCGATGTTCGATAAGGACCGTTTCAATAATAAGACCGGCGCGCCGAAGATTGCGTTCTTTCCTGGAGCCGCACGCGGTCTCGAGGATGATGCCTACACGATTGCCTGGTTGCCTTATGCCACGCAGCTTCCTGGTGAACCCTTGACGCTGAACCTATCCTTTCAGACTATGGCTTACCTCAATTCCGGTATCACGGGCGGCATTCGCTATCAGCCTCAGACTGATGTGACCGGTTTTTCCATGGTTTATATGAAAGCAATTCCAGAAAGTTCTCTCGTCCTCATTGCCAAGATTGGTCAGGACGATGGTCACGTCGAAGATGGTGAGCGCCGTATGGATGTGACTGTGAAGCGAAAGCCGCTCTTTTCCATCCTGCCCCGGGTATCCGGTTCAACGCGCGTTCGCTCCAAACAAATGTTAGGTCAGCCGGATAGTCTTCACTACACGACTGGATTCAATCTAGGGAGCTCGAGCGAGTCGGGTAGGGCGTGCGGTCACGAGGAGGAAGTGGAAACCGAGGGAACCGCTTACGTTCCCTCCGGTGATTTTCGTTACCTCCGAAGTTTCGGGCGCTTCAGCGTCGGCTGCGAGGCGAGAAAGATTGGATTTAAAATTCGAGGCTTCTTTGGATCGAGTCGAGCCGAAGGCAATGTCCCCCGTACTGCGCTTTTTCGTATTCAAAATCTTGATGAAGCCCATGTTCGCCTCGACAAGCCCACACTTGCCGGCTCTTTGCGAATGGCCTCATTCAACATCGAGGCGTCGACGCCAGCCAGTCTTCCCCTTCCTGAATCCTGGTTTGTCCTGCCAAGGCGATCGCAGTTTAAACTCTTCTACGATGCTGCCAAGACTATGGATCCCGATCATCGGGTCAGTGTCTCGGGTGTAGGTTATTCTCTTCCGATCGGTGGCGACATCGCCGGCAAGGATACAGTTACTCTTTTGAAATTTTCCTTGAATGGAATTTTTTACCGAAAGATCGACGATAAAGTGAATAACAAACCCGGTCTTCTCTTCGATTTTTCCGGCGCGCTCTAATTCTTCCCCTTATCTTTTCCTCTTCCTCTCGCCTGCCCAATGCATTAAGCAATAGGTTAGGACGCGAAAGGAAAAGCCATGACAACAATGACCCCCGTTCAGGAATTCCATACCTGGTTCAAGGAAGCGCAAGGCACCAAACTGCGTTATCCCAATGCCATGTCGCTAGCGACAGTGAGTGCTGAGGGTGTGCCCTCGGTTCGCATCGTTTTGATGAAAAATTTCGATGAGCGCGGCCTCGTCTTTTATACGAACTACGACAGTGCAAAATCCCACGATATTAAAGCGACTCACATCGCAGCCGTTAACTTCCATTGGGAGGAGCTGCAAAAGCAGGTGCGCGTCACAGGCAAAGTGGAAGCGGTCACCAAAGAGGAAGCGGATGAATATTTCGCCTCCCGTGCCCGCGACAGCCAGATCGGGGCATGGGCCTCGAAGCAGTCGCAGCCCATGGCCGCACGCTCAGAGTTTGAGCAGCGACTTGCCGACTACACCAAGAAATTTGAGGGCGGTGAAGTTCCCCGTCCTGAGGGCTGGTCTGGATGGCGGATTGTTCCGGACCGCATTGAGTTCTGGGTTGAGCGTCCGTTTCGTCTCCACGATCGCTGGGTCTACACCCGCAAAAATGGTTCCTGGGATCGCCAACTTCTCTATCCCTGACCCACTAGAGCAAAATATTGCGTTAAAGGCAGCCAATAGGGCTGCCTTTTTCATGGATTGTTCTTGACTCCCTTAGGCCTATCCACTAACAACTTGCCTTCTGCTCGCTGGAATTCTGAGACTTTACTCGAGTTGACTCAGCCACTCGCGCAGAAATTCGATTCTTTTGGCGCATACGATGAGGCTTTAGAATAATCCAAGATGTTTTACCTTCTCCTGAGTCTCGCACAACTTGCACTCACCCCGCTCATCGTACTGGGAATAGCGCGCTACAAGCGCGTGAGCCAAGTTTTTGCCTTTCTCCTCATCGCTGCAATCACCTACAACATCTTCGCTCACATTATCCTTGAACACCTGGATTCATTCGGCTGGGGAGCTTTGGCAGCAGCAGGTTTCGGCCTGATTCTCTTTAGCTATGGCGATCACTTTTTCTTTGTCGAAAACTCCCGCAAAAGTTCCTGGTTTTTCCTCATCCTTCTGCAAATATTCCTCTTCCTCCATGCCATGACTGATGGCGCGGCACTCATCAATGTGCACGACGCAGGCCTTGGCAATCACATGCATCCTGAGAAATTGAGCCAGAGCGTGCTCCTCCATCGCCTGATGTTTGAAGCGTTC
The DNA here is from genome assembly GCA_004193325.1 of Pseudomonadota bacterium. Classification (GTDB taxonomy): domain Bacteria; phylum Bdellovibrionota_B; class Oligoflexia; order Oligoflexales; family Oligoflexaceae; genus Oligoflexus. The sequence goes on from SEDW01000027.1 coordinate 12,136, forward strand.
ATCTGGAAGTATTTCTACGAGCGTCACGGTCATCGCGCGGCCTTGCTCGTACTGCTAAATATTGCAGTAGGGACCGTGATAGGCTTCTTTACCAGCCAGGCTGTTTTCAGCCATATGCCCGCATATTTTGATCTTTTCGAAGCCTTTATGGGAGGCGCTCTCTTTCATTTGGTGTATGATTATTTGAAAGAGAATGTACTCAGAATTCGTCATCGACACGGCTGAGTTCCAAAAGAGTTCAAGAGTTCCCTTGTCATGCGTTGTCGTCCTGTCACTTGATCCAATCTCTTGCCAAGGAGCTGCCGATGTCGGGTCACCACCATCATCATCACGGCCATGCCCATCACGACCATAGTCAGGGCGATCAGAGTAACGAGACTGTTCTTAAACGCATTCGCTTTGCGTTTATTCTCAATTTTGTCTTCGCCATTGTCGAACTCGTCGGGGGACTCTTCACCGGCAGCTTTGCGATCGTCGCTGATGCCATTCACGATCTCGGCGATAGCTTTTCCCTCGCGCTGGCTCTCTACCTCCAGAAAAAATCGCAGGGCGCGCCTTCCAAAGAAATGCCCTACGGCTACCTTCGCTATTCGGTAGTGTCTGCCATCATCACGGGAATCGTGATCATCTCGGGATCTTTTGTCGTTTTGATCGAAGCCATTCAGCACTTGCTCAATCCCGAAGCTCTGCCGAACGTGATGGGGATGATCGGTCTTTCTATCGTCGGTATTGCTGTTAATGGTATCGCCGCGCTTCGTCTCTCGGGAGGCCATTCTCATAACGAAAAGATTCTCTCCTGGCATTTGATTGAAGATCTCTTGGGCTGGATCGTCGTGCTCATCGGCGCGATATGTATCTATTTCTTCCAATTGAACTGGATCGATCCCTTACTTGCGATCGGCATCAGTATCTTTATCAGCTGGAACGTAATCAAAAATCTGAAAGAACCCTTCCGCATCATTTTGCAATACGTTCCGGGCAAAGAGGATCTCACCGATCTGCAAAAGCAATTGGAAGCAGTCGAAGGCGTCAAGAAAATCGTCGAGATTCAGGCTTGGACGCTCGATGGCTATCAGCATGTCCTGACGACCCGTTTGAATGTAAAAGATGCTGTTTCAACGGATAAAGTGCGGACGGACGTCCGGGCGAAGTTGAAAGAGAAGGGCTATAAATTTGTGACGATCGAGATCGATCAGAATGAGTCGCATGACCATGCTCACGATCACGGTCATGATGATCACGATCACGAGCATCACCACGAGGCAAATCTGCCTAAGGTTCCACCTTGCTGATTGTTGAGGATTTTAAGCGGCCTTGATTGGGGCCTTGTCTTCGGACAGGGTCACAGCACGCAGGAGCTTTGAGCTCGCGAGGAAAGCGTCGATCGATTTCTTCGAAACTTTAAAGGCCATGTCTTTCGGCCCTTTGATAATCGCCACCGAATCATCTGCATCCACCAACATCGGTATTTGCGCGGCCCAGTTTTCCGAACGGAATCCGAGGGCCTTGGCGTCGTTCATCAACTGTTTGAGATCGATGCTAAAGGTGTCGTAGGCTGTCGTCTTCGCTATCTTGGCAAGCATCTCAAGGATGTCGACGTAATCCTGCGGTAGAGATTTGATGTTGGCATTTTTGAGACGAATCTTTCTCGCAAATTCACCAAAACGCTCAAGGTCACCACGATTCTGAATATTCAAAACGTCTTTTTTGTACTGGTTTTTACTTTGAATTAAGAGCCCGCCCTTAACAAGAGCGTTGAGCCAGTGCTCGACTTTGGTTTTGTCGATACCGAGGATTTTACCGAGATCGGTGACTGCGGTCTCGCGATCGAGGGACCAGCTCTTCACTTCCTTCACACCATCTTTGTAGTAGAGAAGAACGAGGATCTGAAGGGTTCGCTGTAACTCCTCAAGGGGATTGTTGTTCCCCTTGTATTTGGATTCGAGTTCCTGAAGGCGCTCGTTGGTATCACGCAGACGCGAAGAAAGCGTCGACATGAGGCTCACGAGCCACTTGGGAATCTGCTGAATGATTTTGTTAAAATCGTCATTACTGATCTGCGTGACTTCGGTCTCTTCGAGAGCACGAGCCGATGCAGAGCGAGGCTTTTTATCGAAGAGAGACATCTCACCGATCATGCCGCCTGCGGCAACAGTTGCGAGGACGATATCGCTACCGCCTTTGTCCAGGAAGATCTGAATTTGTCCCCGACGAAGAACATACATCCCGTCCGAGCTGTCGCCAGCCTTGAACAAGAGTTCGCCCTTTTTAAGGATTTTATTCTTACCTGACAAATTATCCCTCGAGATCGAAATAGAAATCGTCTGTCTAGGATATCGGCAATGGATGAGGGAGCTTAAGGAAAAGCTTAGCGAGAATGGGGGAGGGGCCGTAAGTAGGGGTAACTAACAGCCTGGGATCGTTGACGATAGGTTCATTGTTATTCGATAAAATAATCGATTGCGAGGATCTTATCGATGTTGGGCTTTACCCATTCGTTCACGAAGGTTTGGTGGTACGGGTGCTTTTGGTAGACGTCGAGGGTGGCTTTGTCCTTAAAGCGACTGACGAGGGCAAGTTCGTAGCCGTCGCCGCGGTCGGACCAGTTTTCTCCGGAGGAGATGTAGAGGATCTCGGGGATGTGGGTTTGCATGCTGCGGGCGTAATGGATGATCTTTTGTTTGGTTTCTGGGCTTGTGTTGGGTTTGCTCTTGAAGAGGACGATGTGTTCTATCATTGATTTTAAATTCCTAATCTTGGGACAATGGTGATTTGATTTATAGCGGATGTGCGTGGGTTTGTGGAATGTGTTTTTTTGATGCTGTGGTGGTGGCGCATAAACCTGTGTGTCCCCTCCGCGGGGGCTCTTGAGGCTCTGCCTCAAACTCCGGCGGGGGCACCAATGCCCCCTGCACCCCCTTGGGCAAGGCTGCCGCCTTCCGATCCGCATTTCTCTAATTACTACTTACTAATTACTACTTACTAATTTCTATTTTTTCGTCGTCAGCTGGTTAAAGCGTCGCATTTTCCAGCAGTCGCTTTTTATAAACGACAGTTCTCCGCTCTGGGTTTGACCCAAGCTCGTTATACCGCGTCCACTTAGTTTTTTATGATTTGGGGTTCAACAGCAGCAGGTCTTCAATGCTGTAAGGCGCATAACCAAGATAAATATTCTGCGTCGCGACCTTATACTGCGTCGGCAAAAGCCCGTCCGACAAATACTCAACAACCGCTGCCTGCGGATTATGGATATTATGCTTCTTCAGCACATTGTCCAAGGCTCGCCCTAGCTTCTCGCCGTTCTCAAA